>JAURWD010000257.1 GCA_030655145.1 Ferruginibacter sp. | reverse complement strand
TAGGCGCAGGTCTCCGACCTGTGCCACCAGTCGCTAAAGCTGCTGCCAACATACCCTACTCCAAAATAGTTAAGTCTAACAAACCCTTATCCGGTGTGAAATAATCAATGGCACTGCTGTATTTCCAAAACCACGGTTCATTTACAAAGCCTGCTGTCACCGGATTCGAGTGGAGGTAATTCAATTTTTGATTGTAGAGCAATGTGCTGTCAAGCAATATTGGATGATTCTCGTGCTGCCAGATTTGAAAACGAACATTAGAAGCCAACATTTTTCCGCCCCGCTCAAAAACCGTAAGCATATGTTCCCTCCTGCTTTCAGTTTCATTATTGATGATGGCATCGATTAATTTCACTGCAGTAAAGCTTTTCAGGTTTTTCAAGACAAGTCCGGGATCCTTACCTTGTTTAGTAGAGCAGATCATATGGAGGTGATTGGTCATCAACACCCAGGCATGTACATCCAACCCCTGGTTTAACTGGCAAAAACGGATACTGTCTAATAAGATGTTCCGATAAACATCACGGGTAAACAGATCTGCCCACCCTACTATTGTTGAAGTCGTAAAATAGTGTCCGTGCCTATCGACAAATTTATATTTTGAACTCATGGGTTTACGGATTGTTATTGGGCAGCAGATGTACGCTTAATACTTGAACAAATATAAGGGTCGATGACGTTAGACATCATTCGGTGGTTGGGCTTTTAGCGACGCAGGGCACAGGTCGGAGACCTGCGCCTAATGTATCTTGTCAATGACTGCCTTGGTGAGGCAGGATCAATTCATTGCCGATGTGCCCTATTTTTAATGCGCCTGATTTATGGCAATCCGCCCGAAAGTAGCCGAAGCTTTTTTTATCAGAACATCGTCACTCCAGGATGTAGCTTAGGAATAGGCCCAGTAAAGTGATACAAGTACAAGTGACTCCCGACCTTCGGGAGTAACATAACACTACGATGGGGAATCAAGGTGCTTGAGCTCGTCACAAAAAACAAGGAAAGCGGCGCAACCTTAACCAACAGTTTCGTACGTGGTTTTTGTTCTTGCGGGCTCTTTTTCATTCATCTTCTTATGCCAAAAATAATAGGACACTATACCTGGTACTATCCATATCGCCAGTGTAAGCATCATGGGGTCGAACTTACCTGAAGCTGCTACGCCAGAATAGACAGCACCCGCGAGATCGAAAAACAAACCCGCATAAGCCCATTCCTTGATCCGGTTTAAACCCGGAATTAAAATAACAATGGCACCAATCAGTTTTGCAATACTGATAAACTGTATGAAATATACAGGATAACCAAGACCGTCGTGCATCATTTGAATGGCCTGTTGCGAAGGTTGAATGCCACCTACAGAAGAGAATATCATCAGCGCGGCGAAAATGATTGTAGATATCCAATAGGAAAGGTTGATTGCTTTTGCCGTCATTGTTTTTATTTTATGTACATGAAAATTGCTCGCTTATACTACGCACTCATGAGCGTTTCTATATCCAGTTTCTGCATGCCCATCACTTTTGCCATCACCCGCTGCGCCCTGGAAGGTTCACTCATCAGCTGTCCTAAAACTTTCGGCACAATTTGCCACGACACGCCAAACTTATCTTTGAGCCAGCCGCACCTGGATTCGGCTCCGCCTTCCGTCAGTTTTATCCAATAATGATCGATCTCTTCCTGTGTTTCACATTCAACCGTTAACGACAACCCTTCACTGAAGGTAAAACCGTGATTACCGGTGCCATCCATGGCAGCAAACAACTCGTTGTTCAAAGAGAAATGCCCGAATTTCAAATTACCTTCCGGCTGTTCTTCGCCTGCTTTATAAGTCTCAGCAGGGTAGATGGCTGAGTTTGGAAAAATTGACGAGTAATGCTTCATTGCATCCTGCGCTTTTCCACAAAGCTCATCAACAAATAGAAAAGCAGTCGTGATCTTCTGCCCGCCGGCTGGCAGGTTGCCCACCATCAGTTGCCAGGTCATGCCGAACTTGTCTGCTACCCAGGCGTATCGTTCACTCCACGGATATTTATCCAGCGGCATCAGCGCATTGCCACCTTCCATCAGCCTGGTATAAATGCCATCTATTTCCTCATGGGTGGCACCCGTAACAAACAGCGAGATGGAGGGGTTGATTGTAAACATTGGTCCACCGTTTAAACCCATTAGCTTTTTGCCTTCAAGCTCAAACTGCACCACCATCGGGGTATCTGTAGTGATCTTTGAATGGTCGAAAATGCTGCAATAAAAATCAGCGGCTTCTTTTGCGTTGCCGTCAAACCACAGGCAGGGAAAGATGTTGTTGTTCATGTTCCAATGTTTTTAAATGATAATTTTTTTGCAGTGCTGACTGAAACGATGCCGATACAAATTTAATTGGGTCCACTGAAAATGTATAGGTGTTCCTGCGACATTTTTAGGTACCAATCGCGACAAAGAAAACAAGTGAGTCCCGGGTGTCTTCGCGGTATTTCGTGTAGCCAAAACAAAGACGTACGTCCACTCGCTCTACTGCCATGGCTTACTGTTGGATTCGGAAAAGTTTAGTTCCGGATGATGGGAAGCGATGTACCGTAGGTGTTTAATGTAACAACCTTAGGTGTCAAACTAATAGTTTTTTTTGCGCGCTGGTCTTGTCGAAGCAAGGCAGCGTGTTGCATTCAAAATTATTAGGCAGGTATTCTTGTATCCCATAATTTAGCCGCTGTAACAATTTTATCCAGCAACACCCTAACCCGTCCCGCTATGAAACACCTCGTGCCCCTGCTTGTTTGCATGCTACCCTTCGTCTCCTTCTGCCAATCAAAAAAGTTCACCTTTAAAATGGGTTCCGAATATGGCCTGCCGCGTAAGACGGAAGACCTCGCCTTTCTCGGGAACGACAAAGATGGCATCGTCAATCTTTCCATGAAAAAAGAAGAACTGAACGTGATCAGGTTTGATGCAAAATCTTTGAACCAAACTTCTGAAAAAGTGATTGAACTGGGCGAAGCAACAAAAAACTTCAACAGCGAGATCGTCGTTGATTTTAAAAAAGACTATTACTGGCTGCACAGCGACTGGGACAAGTCCACAGAAACTGAATCGCTGTTCTACGACAAAATAGATGTCACCTCTGGCAAAATATCGACCAGCAATCGCAAGCTATTCGAAGCCACCAAAATAGCCGGTGAAGGCGCCGAGATGACCGGCTTTTATCGCTACAAGACCACAGATAAATACCGGTTTAACTACAACGCCCAACGCAACAAACTCCTCGTGAGTTATCGCCTGGTACCGGAATTCCGAAATGATAAAAAGAACTTCGACAAGATCGGCCTCTATGTGTTTGACGAACAAATGAACAAACTCTGGGGCGGCGAATTCACCATGCCGTACACGGAAGCCATCATGGACAATTCAGATTTCTCTTTGGATTCCAAAGGCAATGCCTACCTGCTGGCCAAGGTCTATGATTCCGAAGCAAGAAAAGAAAAAGACAAAAGCACCGGCGCCCCGGCCTACCATTACGAGGTATTAAAATTTACGAAAGAAAGTAAAAAGATCATCACAGCCGCCATTGCGATCGATGATCATTTTATCCGCGAGTCGAGCCTCGTTGAAAACTCCCTGCAGGAAATGATCATTGCCTGCACGTACAGCAAAAAATCAAACGGCACCGGTACAGATGGTGTCTTTTTATCGACGCTTGACCAGAATGGAAAAGTGGTTAAATACAAAAATGGCTACTACGAGTTCCCCTTGTCGGAACTGGAAAAATTTGAAAGTGCCCGGAAACAAAGACGAATGGAACGCGACAAAGATTACGAGATCCCTAACTTAAAAGTGCGCAACGTGCTCATAGAAGATGACGGAAGTGTATTCATTGCCTGTGAAGAATACTTTGTGGTCACCCGTACCTACTCGACTGCTAACGGCTTAACGAGGACCACCCGCACCTATTACTATGAAGATATCCTGGGTGCCAAGATCAATGCAGCCGGCAAATTTGAGTGGCTGCGCAAAATTCCCAAAAGCCAGCGGGGCGCCAGTGGGCGTGGCACCATGGGCTTTAAGTTGATCAGTGATGCCTCGGGGTATTACTTCCTGTACCTGGACAACCTGAAGAACCTGTCTCTTCCGCCGGATGAATCACCCAAATACCACATCGATGGTTTTGGCGGCCAGGTAATGGTGTCTAAAATTGACCAGGCCGGCATGGTAGGAAAAGAGTTGCTGTTTGATACAAGGGAAGAAGAGATCATGATCTTCCCCGCGGATTTTGATCGCATCAATGGCAACCAATTCATCGGGAGGGCAAGGTTGAAAAAGAATCTTTACAAGCCGTTAATGATTACAGTGAATTAGATCAATGTCGGCTTCGCCGGACATGATTGAATGTAAATAGTTTTTTTAGAGCCGCTCTTTGTTGGAGCGGCTTTTTTATGCGTTTGTGCCTGACTGGTAGTTGGTTTATCTTGATGTTTTATTTATTTGCTTATCCTTTATTGTGCCGCATTACGTGCGTTGCTTTTTACTTTTCTTTGTCTTGACACAAAGAAAAGCTAACAAAAGAAAAGTCAAGGCAAACCCGATCCCTCCGGGCGTTTTGCCAGGCCTGCCCGCTCAGTATGCTTGTTTTTGAAAAGTTTATTTTTAGGCGCAGGACGCTCCAGGCATCTCCAGGCGCAGGTCTCCTGACCTTTGCCAGCAATCCTTAAACCAGCATTCAACATACGCTACTCCAGCATAGTTATGTTTACAATGCGGCATCAGGCAACAGCCAAACCCGCCGCCGCTATGTTCCCGGAGGTAAGAACGGTAGACTTATTTATATTATTCAGTTCCCAGACTTTTTACAGGGTTAGCAAATGCTGCGCTGATTGCCTGGAAACTAACTGTCACCAACGCAATTGCAACCGAAGCAACACAGGCTATTGCGAAGACATACCAGGATATACTGGTTCGATAGGCAAAGTTTTCCAGCCATTTATTCAGGAAATACCAGGCAATGGGCGCAGCAACGATAAATGCCAATAACGAAAGGACAATAAATTCCTTTGTCAGGAGAACTAACAATTCATTGATCGAAGCACCTAAAACTTTGCGTATGCCGACTTCTTTTTTTATTCGTTCAGCAGAATAGGCTGCTAAACCTTAATCCAAAAGCACCCAATAAAAACTGCAATAGCGGTAAGCACCGAGAGCATCGATTTCAGTTTGTCAGCTTTTACATACATCTGCCGGAAATTGTCGTCAAGGAAAATAATCAGGGTGTTGAACTAGTTTTAGAACCTTTTGAAGCTAATCTTTTTTTATAGGACAGAACCTGTTTATCGATCAGTCCAAAAAAAAAAGGCAGCTCATAAAAGCTGCCTCTTAAAAATAATTGAACTTATCCGCTATTTAGAAAGTCTGAAGACTTTGACTTGCTTGCGGGCTTTACCTTGAGCCACTTCTATAAAGTAAGTTCCGGGAGCATAAGTGTGGCCAAACTGGAGCGTCTGACCGGCAACGACGCTGTTCTTCAATTCGATAACGCGCCCACTAATGTCGACAACGCGAAGCTGAATTTCATCACGCCGGTTGCTTGTATTCACCACCACAGTAAAGCGTCCCTCAGTTGGATTCGGATAGGCTTTTACTTGCAGTTCGAATTCTTCAGCCAGGAAAAGCTCTGGCACTACCGTACCTGCTTGGCTGGTGACAGTCGCAACTGGAAGGTTTGCATTTACTATCACTACCCCATCTCCTGAACTGTTATTTTCCACTGCAGTTACCGGGGCATCGGCATCACTTGCGCCCGGCTGATTATCGTAATACACCTCTCCTGAATTCTTATTATAGATCTTCATCCTGATCTTATCAATATTACCACCACCGCTTAGTTGGCCATCAATAACAGTCAGGATAAATGCTACACCACTTTGCTCAATTCCATTTCTAACCATCTTGCCTAAACCTTTGAACTGCGCTTTAGCACCACTTACTACGAGGTAGTCAAAATTCAGTGCATTGAATTCAAACTCTCCGTTATTCAGTATGAACCATGTTTCACCTTTAGGGTTCGTAGCACCCTTGTAGTAGTTGGTTTGAAAGCCATACGTCATCACACCGGCAACAGTTGGATTAGAGGGCATTGCTCCTTTAGGTGATCTGTATTTCTTTCCACCATAGGTATAACCTCCATTTGGATCATAAGCAACAACGATTGCTTCATCGTACCCATTGGTTGTTGCATAGCTGGTGACATTCTTTTGATCAGTCACGTTCATTTGCAGCTTATAAACACCCGCTGTGGATAATTTGTAACTGCCCTTAACCGTGCCATTTTTAGTGCCAGCTGGTTCTGTTAAGGTTCCGTTTACGCTTGTACCATCAACCAGCCATTTAGCGGTGTGTTTGTTTCCAGCCACATCCCAGAATGCGCCTGTCATGTTGATGGTGGTGCCTATTCTTACGGAACTACCTGCTGCCGGCGTCTTGATAATGTGCGCAACTCGAACAATGGTGGTTGCTGTTGAAATGTTCCCATTCCCATCTTCGCATTGCACGGTTATTTTATACTCCCGGCCTTCACCCGAAGCTGATCTTTCTGCACGAAGATTGACAAGTTGATCGCCCAGTATCTCATAATCAACCTGTGTATCTCCGTTTGGCTGGTCATTCGCCTCATTACTTTCAATGGCAATCACCTTGCACCTTGACGTGGCACCTGCACAATTATCAGTTGTATTTATTACAAGGGATACGGCTTTCATTTTGCGGTTGGGAGGCCATAGCGACGAAGGCATTGTTGATACACTTTTGATGACTGGCGCTTCCTTATCTGTGATGGTTACGACTTGCATTTGCGTCGTGGTGTTGCCGTTCACATCCTTTACGCTCCAGCTGACTGTGGTTGTACCCACCGGGAATCTATTCTGAGCAGGCATGCCAGTTACTGTTACTCCTGCTGCGGCAATACCGCAGTTATCAGATGCTGTTGGTGCAGTAAGGTTCACTACTTTGTAGCACACGCCTGCATCAGCATTGCCCGTAACTCCAGGCGTAACTGTCAGAGTCGGAGGCTGGTTATCGGTAATGACAACAGACTGCGTTTGTGTGGTTAAGTTACCGGCTACATCTCTGACACTCCAGGTAACTATGGTAGTACCCACAGGGAATCTATTTTGTGCAGGTATGTCACTTGAAGTTACACCTGCTGTTGCGATGCCGCAGTTGTCAGCAGGCGCCGGAGCAGCAAGGTTCACTACTTTGTAGCACACGCCTGCATCGGCTGTACCGGATACTGCAGGTGTGGCGGCAAGTGTCGGAGGCTGGTTATCGGTAATGACGACGGATTGCATTTGTGTGGTGGTGTTGCCATTTACATCTGTCACACTCCAGTTAACGGTTGTTGTGCCCACAACAAATTTGTTCTCTGCAGGAACACCACTTACGGTTACGCCTGCTGTTGCGATACCGCAATTATCAGCAGGTGTGGGTGGGGCAAGGTTCACTGCTTTATAGCACACGCCTGCATCGGCTGTACCAGTCACCCCGGGAGTAACTGTAAGGGTCGGAGGCTGGTTATCGGTAATGACAACAGATTGGGTCTGTGTGGTGGTGTTGTTATGGATATCTGTGACACTCCAGGTAACTGTAGTAGTTCCTACAGGGAATCTATTCTGTGCAGGAACACCACTTACTGTTACGCCTGCTGTTGTGATACCGCAATTATCAGCAGGTGTTGGTGGAGTAAGGTTCAATACTTTATAGCATACGCCCGCATCGGCTGTACCAGTCACCCCGGGAGTAACTGTCAGGGTCGGATGCTGGTTATCGGTAATGACAACAGATTGGGTCTGTGTGGTGGTGTTGTTATGGATATCTGTTACACTCCAGGTAACTGTAGTAGTTCCTACTGGGAATCTATTCTGTGCAGGTATGCCACTTGAGGTTACGCCTGCAGCTGCGATACCGCAGTTGTCAGCAGGTGTTGGTGGAGTAAGGTTTACTACTTTGTAGCATACGCCTGCATCGGCTGTACCAGTCACCCC
>JAURWD010000324.1 GCA_030655145.1 Ferruginibacter sp. | reverse complement strand
AAAATGGAAGGGATCAGAATTTGCTGCCTGTGTTTCGTGACTTCTTTCCAAACTGCCGGAAAGAATTTTTCCAGTTCATAAAAAAAAGTTTGGTTGACCACAGCGATCGTATGGAATGGAGTCGAGGTGTAGCGAATTACTTCCTCAACCGCATCATTCGCCTCCCTGGCACATTTCTCTACCGCCTGGCCATGACAGGTTAAGAGGTCTGTCACGAGCTGCTGAACCAACGCTGTTTTATCTTCGAAATCTTTGTAGATCGTCTTCTTCGAGATGCCTGCTTTTTTTGCGATGTCATCCATTGAAATACTTTTCAACCCGTAAGAAAAAAACAGGTCCCTTGCCCGATCCGCAACTAATGTTTGCATGCCTGTGGTTTTAAACCGTTTAAAAAAAGAAGCAGAATTTCTTTCTGTTTCTCAAAAAGCTCTTCGATGTTTTCGAGGTCGGGTATTACATTTCTACGTTTCATCGTATAATCAAACGCCGTTAAAGTATCCAGCAGAAGCTGGCTTGTTTTCACTGCGTCCAATGGCCTTACTGTTTTCGCGTGTATCCCTTTTTGTAAAAGCGCTGCAAGCATATTTACTAGCTGGTTCCTTCCCTCCTGGTAGTGGGCAGTTAACGCTCCCTGGTTTTTTTGGATGTCTATCTCATCGCCCTGCAGTGCCAGTAAAAAATATTTTTTGAAATGTTCACGTTTCACGCCCACCAGGCCAAGCAAGCCAGCTTCTAAAGTTGAAGCCCCTTCCAGGACTTCCTCAAAGGCTGTGATAAACTCACGGATAATCGTAAAGGCTACGGCGGCGATCAGGGCATTTTTATCATGGAAATAATAGAAAAGCAAGGTTTTGGAAATGCCCAGGTCATCGGCTATTTCTGACAGGGTGGTCTTGCCTACGCCAAAATGTGAAAACCTCCTTAAGGCGGCTTCGATGATGTGTTCCTGTTTTAACTGTATCTGCGCGTTCACCTTGACCATTTGACTTATTGACCTATTGACTTTTTATATTTAAAAGTCAAAGATAGGAGAAAAGGTTATTACGCCAAAGTGTTTTCGCTGTTAAGAAATTGAAAAGAAACTTTCGGGAGGTCGAGAATTCAATAAACTACGAGTGGATCCACGAGGCGGGCGAGCATCAATTGTTAACTAACTAAAAGAAATAATAAGGAAAGAAATGCCTGGCTGGCAAGGCCGCGGAGGAAAATGCGGGCCAGTTCTTTCTCCCGTAAGCCGAGTTCGTAGAATTGCTCTTTATCAGGAAAGAAGTTTGTTTTGCGGGCAATCACGGAGAGTCGGACCCCATCAAGGGCATCAAAAAACAAGGCAGCCAGGGAAGCAGCATCGCTAATTACCAATTTTTTTGCGGCAGTCCCTTTCTCGAAGATTTCCGCGATGGCTGTGATCTCTCGTCCCCGGGCGGAACTGAAGATGGGTTCAAGCTCGGCAGGAATGCCAGTGCCCAATGTTTTTAAGTATTCGAGGATATTATAGTGCTGTATAATAAATTGGGTGCGATGTTCCAGGTACAGGTTCAAAGCGGCAAGTGGGTCGGTTTCCTTCGCATACACTTCCTTATTCAACTCCTCGGTCTCGATGATCTTCTGCAAGACCGCTGCATACAGGTTTAACTTATCCGGAAAATAGTAATAAAGCGAAGCTTTCGAAAGAGACAGGTCATCGGCTATTTCATTCATGGTGGTTTTGCCCACGCCGAAATGGGCAAAGCGTTTTTGCGCCGCTTCTATGATTAGGTTCTTTTTCTGGTCCTGGCTCATCAACCCCGAAAATATGTTTTTTCTTGTTTCGACCGCCGTTGGGAAATTATCCTACATGAATTGCCTTGCTATTTGCAAGATTGCTTTACATAATTCATCATCAAATTTATTGACTGCATTTGAAGCCGATCCCTGCATCCGTCCTCACTAAATCGTTTATCTTGAGACCTGAAAAAATAACTATGGAACTTCATTTATTTGACGCATCAGTATATAGCTCCAGGAGGGCGAAGTTGAAAAAATCATTTACCGGAAACGGTTTGTTGTTATTGCCAGGCAACAACGAGTGTGGGATGAACTACACCGATAATCAATATCCATTTCGGCAGGATAGCAGCTTCCTGTATTTTTTTGGGTTAGATATTGCCGGCCTCACCGGCCTGGTTGATCTTGACAGCGGGGATGATTTTATAGCAGGAGAAGAACTAACGGTAGACGATATGGTTTGGACCGGCCCGATGCCTTCTCTTTCTGAGTTAGGAAACCGGGTTGACTGCTCAAAAATTATTTCTCCCGGTGAGCTTCAGGAAAAAATTGCTGCTGCAATCGCCTCGAAACGAGTCATTCATTTGCTGCCGCAATACCGCGGCGAGAACCAGGTAAAATTGGCCGCCTTGCTAGGTTGCACGATTCCCGCCCTAAGCGGCTATTATTCCGAAGAATTTATTGACCAAGTGATCAACCTGCGCCAGGTGAAGGAAGAAGCTGAACTTGCGGAAATGGAAAAAGCGGTGAACATCAGCAACGATATGCATTTGCGTGCGCTGCAGTTTACGCGGCCGGGTATGAAAGAATACGAAGTAGGCGCTCAAATAGAGGCGATCGCCAAAAGCCGGAACGGGCGCTTTGCCTATCCCCTCATCTTCACTGTTAATGGTGAAACGCTTCATAACCATGGGCAACACAATACCATCCTTGATGGAAAGTTAGTGCTGTGTGATGCCGGCGCAGAAAATGAAATGCATTATGCGGGTGATCTTACACGGACGTTTCCCGCAAGTGAAAAATTTACTACCCGGCAAAAAGAAATTTACGAGATCGTATTGGGTTCCATGGACCACGCGATCAGTTTATTGAAGCCAGGTACCACTTACCTCGACGTACATCGTGCCGCCGCGGAGAACATCACAGACGGTTTAAAAGCTTTGGGAATTATGAAAGGCGATACAGCGGCCGCAGTTGAAGCCGGGGCACATGCATTATTTTTTCCACATGGTCTTGGCCACATGATCGGGCTTGACGTGCATGACCTGGAAGCGCTCGGAGAAGACAAGGTGGGCTATTCCACAGCCATCCAACGCAAAAAACTTTTTGGTTGGAAATCATTGCGCCTGGCAAAGGAATTAGCCGAAGGTTTTGTGCTGACGGTTGAGCCAGGGATCTATTTCATCCCCGGGTTGATAGACCAATGGTCTGCGAAAAAACTACATGCTGAATTCATCAACTACGAAAGCCTGGATGTGTACCGCGACTTCGGCGGCATCCGCATTGAAGATAATTATTGTATAACTGCTACGGGTAGTCGAAAACTTGGCGCCTACCTTCCGAAGACAGTTGCTGAAATTGAAGCCCTCCGTGCGGGAGGATAAAAAAATGCTCCGGCCGAAATTGTAGCCAATGATGCGAAGAATCGAACCGGGATTCACTTTACTGGGGTGCGGACAATAAATCTGTAACACTTTTGTGTCAATTCGTGGTAGGAATAGCGCAGCTATAAATTTTTATAGCATCGAATCAGTAAGTTTATACATATCAAAACTGATTCATGCAAGAAACCCACGGCCTAACCAATTCCCCCCTATCCGATTGCAATCACTTTATCGAAAAATTTAAGTTTCAACATACACTCTTTAACGATGAGTACGAAGAAATAGAAAACGAAGTATGTTCATTGCGTTTCGGGTCGGGAGGCAGCAATGGATTCCAGGCGATCTATACAGGCAAGCAAGCCTTGTGTCAATTTGAATTACGCGAAATAATTGAGTTTTATTTTGACGCCTCCGACCGAAAAATATTCAATACATTTTTTTACAAAAACCTGGAGCGCAATAAAGTGTTCCCCCTTATCACTAAAATGATGCTCGCTTTCCTCGAAGCGAACAAGCCAGAGATCTTCATTGACAAAAATGATTGGTCAGCAGATCTGAGAGCCGATCTCCAGTTGAAAAAAATACAGGTAGACTTTGTGTTTAAACATTTCCTGGCCGGCCACCCCATCAAAAAATTATTGTACGAGGCCAATCCCCTGTGGCGGAGCACCCTGGAAAGTTATTTGAGGGAAAATAAGATCAGCCTGGTACGCTCGCCGAAAGCCTCCGTAATCCAACAATTTCAGCGCTGGTCGAGATCAGTCAATCCGTTCAACGGGAAACCAGCAGGCATCGCTTAAGATCAGTCTCAATAACCATTAACGTCCGCTTGCAGATCTTTTTGCCGCACTAGCGTGGAGACAATGTCTAAAAAGTTGCGGCCAGTGTTACGCCCACAGTTCTTGGTGTACCAAGATGAACCGCTCCAAAATCATAGGCATATTCCATGTATTTACTGCCGGTTATGTTGCGTAACCAGAAATACAGGTCGTACTGTTTTAAGGAAACTCCTACCCTTGTATTGAGCAAATTATAAGGTGCTTGCCTGATGGTGTTGGCAGCATCAAAATAGCGACGACCAAAGTAAAACCACTCTCCCCGCGCAACCAATTTCAATTGTTGTGCAGGGTTCAACACGTAACTATATTGAGCATTGAGCATGGAAGTAACATCAGGTGTGTATATCTGCTTCTTTCCTTCCAGGTCTAACTGCTGGCTATTGGAAGAAATTTTCAAAGAGGCATAGTTCGCGTCAGCATATCCAAAGCTGTACCCGAGTTGCAGTCCGGGTATTGGCGTGGCCAGTACTTCCAGCTCAAATCCTTTACTGGTCAGCTTACCCGTGTTCTTGGTGATCGTGATCGCGTCAGGCAAAACCAGCGTGGGCACCTGGGCGTTAGTGAGATGTGTCAGGAAAGCAGCAGCATGAATTTGCAGCTTCGCATCCATGAATATTTTTTTGATCCCGATCTCTACATTATTGCTGTATTCAGGATCATAGGGATACAAGGGTGGTTGTGATGGATCTGAAGACAACTGGGTAAGTCCTCCGGTCCGGAAGCCACGACTGTAGGTTGCATAAAAATTTGTGTTTGCATCAGATTCATATTGCAAACCCAGTTTCGGTGACAACGCGTTAAAATTGTTGGAAGCTGAAGTATCGGGACGGGTTACGATGGCATCCTGGCCATCAGGTTGATATTCGCCCATCACCGAGAGCTTTTTATTTTCGTAGTCGTAGCGCAACCCGCCGGTCAATTTCAATTTTTCAGTAAGTGCATACGTCGCCTGTGCGAAGAAAGCAACGCCGGTATTTTTTGCGATAGAAGTATTGATCGTCGAAAAGTAAGATTGAGGAATGCCCAGCAAACCCGCGTCTTTTCCAAAATGCGTTGCCTGTTTTACCGGGCTATTCTGGTGAAACAGGTACAGACCGGCTGTCCAGTTTAATTTTGAAACACTAACGGTTGGGGATCCTACGCGAAACTCCTGCGTAAACACTTTCACGATGTTCCAGTCTTTGCCAAAATTATTTATCACGCTCACCGCGTCTGCAGGTGAGAAGTCACCATCAAGCGGTGAAGCATAATACCGGTAGTTTCTTTGCCAGGAACTTTGAGATGTAAACTCAATCATTGGTCCTGAATGATTAATGGAAAGCGAAGTGTTGGAGGTGTTGTCCTTCATGCGCCCCACAGCATCCTGGCTCAACTTGTAAGGGTTGGCAAAGGCTTCCTCTACTCCATTTACGAGTGGAAAGGCGCCATCGTTCACATTATTCTGGAACTTTTGATTGAGGGTGATCGCCCATTGTTTGGCCGGTAAAAATTTGAGGTAAAAGTTTCCGCTCGCCTGGCGCTGGTCGTCAAATGATTTGCTGGTGAATTCATTCGTATAATATCCATCGCGGGTATTAAATAAACCGGAGGCGCCGAAGAACAGTTTGTCTTTGATTACGGGTACGCGGATACCCGCGCTATATCGTTGCTGGTTATAATTACCCAGGCTCAATTCTACAAATCCATTGGTTTGATTAGTTGGCTTCTTCGTGATGATATTGATCACACCCCCAGTGGCATTCCTGCCATACAAAGTGCTCTGGGGTCCGCGAAGCACTTCCACTCTTTCAATATCTGAAAGCTGGGGAATGTAAGTGTCGAGGTTAAACTGGTTAACGCCGTCAACATAGGTGGCCACCGCGGGATCGTAACTTGTTGTCGTGATTCCACGAATGGAGGTTACATTTCTTTCATCGCCCGAATTACCGGAATAAAGATTAGGTACAATGCCGGCGAGGTCTTTTGCATTCCAGAGCCGGTAGTCTTTCACCTGTTGGGCAGTTACGGCCGTCACACTCAACGGTGCCGACTGGATCACCGCTTCTTTTTTGTCGGCAGTGATGGTCACCGTTTCCAGTTGCACAAGTGCGGTCTGCAACTGGATAGAAACCTGGTCCCCGCCCCCTTTCACATCGATTGGTCTTACGAGAGTGGCATACCCAATTCCGGAAACCTCCACCTGGTATTTACCGGCGGGAATGTTTGGGATAGTGAACTCACCTTGTCTATTAGTACTTGTGGTATAAAGCGTATTTAATAAATGCAGGTTGACATTGTAAACCGGGTTGCTCTTCGGATCCGTCACTTTCCCCTGGAACGTAGCTTGCGCTTTTACGTTCAATACAGCGATCAACATCATGCCTGCGCACAACAACTTACTTTTCATGATTTATTGGATTAATTCTAAAAACTATACTGTAAAACGAAATTGTAATTTTTTACTTCGCATTAAATTTCAGGGACTGCACCGCGCCAGTGTAACCTCCCTGCAATTTGCAGGTAAGATAAACCGTGTGGAACTTCCCGTCGGTTACTGCTTCCAACGGCACCTTCGCAATGCCCATCTTGTCTCCTTTTTTCGGCGTTGGCATGGTAGCCTTCCCTATCAATTTTCCATCCGCTGCATCTAACCTTATTTCATAATCAATGCCACTGGTTCCTGCACTCTGCCACATGGCCATTACATCTACCGAACCTACACCCGTAAGATCAATGCTATCCAGCGCCACCCAACCCTGGCCGGTAGGGAATATCAAAATAGTAGCCCCATTTAATTTATAGGTACCGAAACCCTCTCTTTTTTCATTACCGGTAAATCCAACTGTGTTGCTGCGTAGCGAAGCCGTGCTATTCCCGGTGAGTGACTTGATATTGTTACCACCTTTATCTGTGTAACCAGCGGAAATAACCAACACACTGTTTGGTTTTTGATCCGCGCCAGGAACAACGGTGCCGGTTGCTGGTAATGATTTTTTTACGGTTGATTTACCATCAAGCGACAATATCCAGGTTACCATTTGGCGGGTATCAGCAGCCGAGAGCGTTGGATGCGCAGGCATGGATACCTCGCCCCAAACACCTGAACCACCTTTAACGATCTTCTCAGCAAGTTTACTCATCGCCTCTTTATCGGTGCTGTATTTGCGGGCAACATCGACATAAGCCGGCCCTACAGATTTGTCAGCTTCTTTGTGACAGCTCTTACAATCGAGCGATAAGATCAGGCTCTTACCTTGTATGTTCGCCTGGCCTTGCTGATGCCCCATTGAAGCACCCGCCTTGTCAAAACCTTCTACATAGTCAGCTGAAACAAACAGGTTTGATGGATCAATTTGAGCAGTGTCGGTTTTATCGGCCACGGTTACTACATATTTTACCGGAACACCAGGTAAATAGAATGATTTATTTCCTCCTTCTAAACTGATCGATACCATTGGAGCTTCATTGCCCGCATAAACCGGCGCAATGCCGCTTTTCGAGGCGGCACCTTTGTCATCTTTG
>JAURWD010000301.1 GCA_030655145.1 Ferruginibacter sp. | reverse complement strand
AAAAGTCAAACATGAAAATCAAACAAATATTCTTCACCGTTTTAATCAGTGCCCTCACCGCTTTCGGTGTAATGTGGGGGTACAACAAGGTTATCAAAAATAACAATACTTACGCCGGCCAGGAAAAGGGAATGGTGCCCGCCAATTACAAATATGCCGGCCTGTTTGATAACAACACGCCTCCCGGCGCCATCGATTTTACCCAACCAGCTGCTGCTGCGCTTCCGACAGTCGTGCACATAAAAACCAAGACCAACGCGAAGCAGGTTAGCAACAACTTACCAAAGAGCCAGCGGCCAAAGAATCCGTTCAGTGATTTCTTTGGAGACGATATGCTGGAAGAGTTTTTTGGAAACCGTAAAGGATATGTGCCTGAGCAACGTGCATCCGGATCAGGAGTGATCATCAGCGCGGATGGATACATTGTAACAAATAACCACGTGGTTGAAAATGCGGATGAATTACAGGTTACTTTAAGCAATAAAAAATCATACACCGGTAAAGTGGTCGGCAGAGATCCCGCCTATGATCTTGCCGTCATTAAGATCGAGGCAGCGGGCCTTCCGTTCCTTTTGTATGGTAACTCTGATGATGTGCGTATCGGGCAGTGGGTTCTAGCATTAGGATACCCTTTGAATCTTGAGACCACTGTAACTGCAGGGATCGTAAGTGCGAAAGCAAGACATCTTGGATTGAATAAAGCAACCAAGACCAGCACACCTGTTGAATCATTTATCCAAACGGACGCTGCGGTGAACCAGGGAAATAGTGGTGGTGCCTTGATCAACACCAGTGGTGTATTGATCGGAATCAATTCTGCGATTGCCTCTCCTACCGGTTTTTATTCGGGTTATTCTTACGCGATTCCAGTGAACATAGTAAAGAAAGTGGTGGATGACCTGATCAAATATGGTAACGTTCAAAGAGGTTACCTCGGCGTATCAACTGCAAATACATATGACATCCCGGATGACGCGAAACAAAAGTTAGGTTTGGAATACCAGGGCGACGGACTTGTAATTACAGAAGTTTTATTGAACAGTGCAGCGGCTGAATCAGGTTTGAAAAAAGGCGATATCATCAAAAGTGTAAACGGGATTTCCGTGACGCTGCCTTCAGAACTCCAGGAACTCGTTACCAGGTACAAACCAAGTGACAAGATCAATATCGTATACTCTCGCAAGGGTGCAGACAAGTCGATATCTGCCACTTTAAAAAACAAGGCCGGAAACTTTGATATTGTAAAAGTTGACAACTCAACCCTTTCAAAATTAGGAGGAGAGTTTGCAACCTTAGATGCGAAGAAAGCAAAAGAGTATGGCGTTCCAGGTGGTGTGGTTGTTAAGAAGATCGGGCAGGGCGCATTAAGTGATCAAACACGTATGAGAGATGGTTTCATCATTGTAAAAGCAAATGACATCGAGATCAAAACCATGGAAGATCTGAACAAGGCATTGGGCACTTCCAAGACCTTGACGATAAGTGGTTTTTATCCAGGTTACGACGGCTTGTATGACTACCCGATCACTGTTGATGAAGAAGGATAAAGAATTTAATAAACACAAAAAAAAGCGTCTTTTTGAAGACGCTTTTTTTATGTTTATAACTGTGAGATTTAGATGCCGATCCAACAGATCATTTTTGATATACAAGGTATTCCCAGGGCTTTAGTGCAAAGGTTTTGTCGGTGTTTACATCTTGTTGAGTGTTTGTAAAAACCTCTTTGAAAGTTCCCACCAGGTGATCAGGATTCAAAGTGAAATTTGCCGGTTGACTGCTTAGGTTGAGTAAAACCAGCACTTCTCGGTCACCGTTTTTTCTTAGATACGCCAACACTTGTTTATCTGCATCCGACTTCAGCACGTAGTTCGCTACTGCGCTGTCACCTGTGCGCAGTGCCGGGTTTGTTTTACGCAGGGTTAGCAGGGTTTTATAAAAGTCATGTAACTGATTGGTCCCCGTCCAGGCAATCACATCTTTCTCGAAAAATTCAAGTCTTTTCTTATTGGGCAATTCCTGGCCACTGTAAATGAGCGGAATGCCGTCCCAGGTACAACTGTGTACCGCCAATGCCTGCGCCGCATCTCCGTATTTTTCATACTCGGTGCCATTCCAGCTATTTTCATCATGGTTCGTGGTGAACCACAGTTTTATTCCTTGGGGACCGCCTTCAAGATGATCATAGCGATGCAAGACAGTATCCAGCATTTTTTTATCCTGGCCCGATTTGTAAAAATCTGCGGTTTTGTGCATCCAGGTCCAGGTGTAGCAGGCATCAAAAGCTTTGTAATAATCGGGATGTTCAAGCGGATCATTTTCTGCTAGCCAAAACAGGGTTTTCGTTTTTTCCAATGCCGCTCTTGCTTCCATCCAGAAATCAAGTTCTACCCAAAATGCCAGGTCGCAACGGTAACCGTCGATATCACATTCCAGCACCCAGTAGCGCATCGCATCGATCATTGCCTTACGCAGTTCCGGGTTTTTGTAATCCAATTCGATGATGTCGTCCATGCCGCTGGCAATTTTAAAATCTTTGGTAGCGCTGTCTTTCTCAAAATATTCGGGATGAGTTTTTGTCCAGACATGGTCCCAGCCGGTGTGGTTGGCGACCCAATCGATGATCACCTTGAAACCCATTTCGTGCGCCTGTTTCACAAAAGATTTGAAGTCATCGAGCGTGCCGAATTCGGGATTGATGGCGGTGTAATCACTACAGGCATATTGACTTCCCAGACTACCTTTTTTATTTTTCTGCGCAATTGGTGTAATGGGCATAAACCAAAGCGTTGACACACCCATATCCTTAAGCCGCGGTAATTCTTTCAGGAAAGCATTGAATGTTCCTTCCTGGCTGTATTGCCGCAGGTTGACCTCATACACGTCTGTGTTGTTTATCCAGTCTGCTTTTTTAAATGTCATAGTAGTAGAATCGTTCGTTGGTTCCGGTGAAGTTTGGGTTGTTGAGTTACATGCCAACAGTACAAGGCTGGTAACAAATAGGAAGGCCATATTTTTCATGCAGGAAAATTTATCTCATAAAAATAAGCGGGAATATTCAAAAAGCAGCTACAACTGCAATAGGCCGCAACATTGTACCTTTGCCCTTTGTTATTGAAGGGTAATTATGAAGCAGTTTAATGTTCCGGTTATATATAGAAGTCCGCTGATCAGCGCTATTAAAAAGCAACGTAAACAGCAGGACAAAATGAAAAAGGATTTCACGCCCACCCTACTCGATTTTGGCCCCATCCAGGTTTACCTCGCCCGGCATTTTGGTTTTTGTTATGGAGTAGAGAACGCGATTGATATTGCTTTCAGAACAATTGAGGAAAATCCTGGAAAACGTATTTTTTTGTTGAGTGAGATGATCCATAATCCCCAGGTAAATGCTGATCTGCGGGATCGCGGGGTTCAGTTCCTGCAGGATACGTACGGGAAGCAGGTTATTCCATTTGAATCCCTTACCAGCGATGATGTCGTTATCATTCCAGCGTTCGGTACCACGCTTGATATTCAACATAAACTTGAGGCGATTGGTATATCCACGGCCCAGTATAATACCACCTGCCCGTTTGTAGAAAAAGTGTGGAACCGAAGTGAGCAAATTGCCTCCCGTCAATACAGCGTTGTCGTTCATGGCAAACCGACCCACGAAGAAACACGGGCAACTTTTTCCCATGCTGCAGTCAACACTCCGACGGTTGTGGTCAATGATATGCAGGAAACGATCAACCTTAGTAAATACATCCGCCAAGAGAAACCTGCAGCTGATTTTTATAATGAGTTTGCCGGAAGATATTCCGCTGGATTTGATGTGGAGAAAGACCTGGCGCGCCTTGGAGTTGTCAATCAAACTACGATGCTCGCAAGCGACACTCAAGCGATAGCAGACTTTTTGAAACAAGTGATGATCGATCAATACCAACTCTCCCCGGAGACCATCGCGGAGCGGTTTGCGGATACACGGGATACATTATGCTATGCAACGAGCGACAACCAGTCTGCCGTGTATGGCTTGCTTAAAGTGCCTGCTGACCTTGCGATCGTTGTGGGTGGCTATAACAGCAGCAATACCTCTCACCTCGTAGAGTTGTGTGAGACTACCTTGCCGACCTACTATATCAGTGGGGAGGACAAATTGATTTCTCCCATGCAAATTTCCCATTTCGATTTTCACAACAAAACGGAATTACTCACGCATAATTTTCTCCCGGAAAAAAGACCGGTCAGCATCCTACTGACGAGTGGTGCAAGTTGCCCTGACGCGATCGTGGAAGCCGTTATTAATCGGCTGACTTCCTTTTACAATGTGTCGGCGCAGATCGAGACGATTGCCCGTGAATTTGAAATAAATTGATCGTCATCGAAGACCGAACAATGGTTTTACCTTTCATTTAATTACCGTCCATTTCAAATAAACAGTAAATAATTATGCGTTGGCTAGCATCTCTCCTGCTTTGTATTTTGTTTTCAGCAGTTCATTATCCTGTGCTTGCTCAAACCCGGTTGGTTACCCTGTCGGGAGAAGTAATGAAAGCAACTGGGGAAGAGAAGCTCGCCTTTGTTAATGTCACGCTGCATGCCGAGAAGGATTCATCTTTTGTCGCGGGAACTATCACCAGTGAACAAGGACAATTTATTCTTTCGAATATAGCTCCGGGAGATTACCAGCTTCGGTTTTCTTTTGCTGGTTATCAAACCTATCAATTTCAAGTGCTCGCGGGTAAACTCAATGATTACCTTGATCTTGGCGTTGTCAGGCTTCAGCCAGCTGCCCAGACTTTACAGGAGGTGGTGGTTACATCAACGGGAGATGGCGTCGCGCAAAAAATGGACCGGCAGACTTACTCCCTGTCATCCAATATCAGCCAGGCCGGTGGCTCGGTACTCGAATCGGTAAAAAATATTCCAGGAATTACGGTTGATGAAAATGGTAAACTCAAATTGCGTGGAAGCGAAAAGGTTACGATCCTCGTTGACGGCAGGCAAACGGCACTCACCGGTTTTGGCAACCAGGCTGGCCTGGACAATATTCCAGCATCTGCCATTGAAAAAATTGAGGTGATCAACAACCCTTCCGCAAAATATGATGCCAATGGGAATGCGGGCATCATCAACCTGGTCTATAAAAAGAACCGGCAGCAAGGCTTCACAGGAAAGGTGGGCATCATGACTGGCCTCGGAGCACTCAGGATGAAAAAGGAAAACCTTCCCGGAATACAACCGCAATACCAGGGCACACCAAAGATCAATCCTTCACTTTCATTAAATTATCGAAAAAGTAAATTGAACGTTTTTCTGCAGGCCGACTATCTCTATACCAAGACCCTGAACCGTAATGATTTCGGCGAACGCATCTATTCTAATGGTGACACCATTCAACAACAAGTAAAACGAAACAGGATCACCCGCTTGGCTACCGTTAAAACGGGTTTTGATTGGGCGATCGACGATCAAAATTCTTTTAGTTTATTTGGCTTATACAACAACGAATATGTCAGAGACAGCGGCGACATTCCTTATTTCAAAAATCAACTCCGCGAAAAGTTGCGTTTGTGGCAGTTTTATGAAGATGAAGTAAACAGCGCAATCACTGCCAGTGGCAATTTTCAACATAGGTTTAAACAACCTGGACGAATTTTAAATGTTGGTTTGAATTATACTTTTCATCGCGAGGATGAAAAATATTTTCTTTGGGATACCAGGCCAACATATTTAGGGCGCGATACTTTTATGCTCATTGCTGATGAACATGTGACTGACGTTAATATTGATTATGTTCGGCCGTTGAGAAAAGGCAGGTTTGAAACCGGCACTAAGTTCAGGTGGAGAAACATTCCCACCAACATGCGTTTTTTCCCGGGATTAAATTCACCACTGGATGTCAATGCAGCGGGCTGGGCCAAGTACAACGAGATCATTCCCGCGGTTTATGGGAACTACATTTACGAGACGCAAAAATTTGAAGTAGAAGCCGGCTTGCGTGTTGAGTATGTTCACCTCGATTATGAGGTGAACCCGGATCACAACACTTATGAATCTGATGGATACAAATATTTTCAGCCCTTTCCGAGTGTGCGCCTTGCCTGGAATGTCGCCGAAAAAAAGAAGCTCTCTTTATTTTACAATCGCCGCGTCGACAGGCCGGATGAAGGAGACATCAGGATCTTTCCAAAATACGACGAACCAGAAGTTTTAAAAGTTGGAAACCCGTCACTACGGCCGCAGTTCACTCAATCAATTGAACTGGGTTATAAAGAAAGCTGGGGTAAAGGAACATTCTATTCAGCTTTATATCACCGAAACATCAACAATGCCATCACAAGAATTGGGACAACCGTTCCCGGTAGTAACATCATTTATTCCGTTTTTCAGAACTCAAACAAAGCCTACCTAACAGGGATTGAAATAATTCTTAGCCAACAGGTTAGTAAAGCGTTGCAATTTAATTTGAACCTGAATGGCTATCACAATACCATCGCAGCATTTTCTGTGGTAAACAAATATCCCAGCCCAACCTTATTCTCGCAAGGCAAGGAAACCAACTATTCCGGAAGTGCGAAGTTGAATTCCGTTGTTTCTTTGCCTGCACAGTGGAGCATGCAACTCTCAGCGGTCTATTTAGCGCCGGATATTATTCCGCAGGGCAAAATTGCTGAACGATTTTCTGTTGATTTTGGAGTAAAGAAAATAATCCAGAAAGGAAAAGGAGAACTGTTCGCGAATGGAACGGATCTGTTAGGCACCTTCCGTGTCCGGAAAAATATTACTGGCACTAACTTCAGTTACACCAGCAGTGATTATTATGAAACGCAGGTTTTGCGGGTGGGATATTCTTATAAATTTTGATCACGAAAGCAATCCCGATTTCGGCTGCTCTAATTCTAATATTCCTACTTCACCAACTTCAGTGCAAATTCAAGTTGTTCTTCCATGGTGAGGTTGGTATTATCCAGTAGGATGGCGTCTTCAGCTTTCCGAAGCGGACTCACTTCGCGGTTTGAGTCGATATAGTCCCGCATTTCCAGATTAGCTTTCACTTCTTCCAGGCTAATGTTTGGATTCTTTTCAAACAGTTCCTTAAAACGGCGTTCAACTCTGGTGCCATTGTCAGCAGTCATAAAAATTTTCACTTCCGCATGCGGGAACACGGTGGTTCCAATGTCCCGCCCGTCCATCACGATGCGTTTCTTTTTACCCATCAACTGTTGCTGATGCACAGCAAAAGCCCGCACTTCACGAATGGCGGCAACATCACTGACCTTCTCCGCGATCACCAGGTCACGGATCAGCCACTCAACATTTTCATCATTCAGAAACACTTCTGACTGCTGGGACTTCTCATTAAAATGAAATTCGATCTTGATGTTTTTCAACGCTTCTTCTACCTCTTTAGGATCTGTCCAATCGATGTGATTTCGCAGGAAGTATAAGGTGATCGCTCGATACATAGCTCCACTATCGATATACACGAACCCAAGTTCTTTGGCCAATTGCTTCGCCAACGTACTCTTTCCACAGGCCGACCAACCATCAATCGTTATGATCGCATTTTTTTTCATCCCTGCAAAAGTCACTCAAAAATTTCAACCTTCAAAAATAAAAACCGCTGTTCAACATCGCCAACTGTGCAATTAAACTGTGTGTTGATAACATAAAAAAAAGCCATCCGGGTGGATGGCTTTGTCATGTATTTTGAAGAGTTAGGCCTTCGCGGCCTGTTCTTTTTGATCTTCTGTTTTTAAGGTAAAAAGGATCTTTTCTTTCGCTTCATCAAGATCAGCAATCAACGTATCCCCTTCTTTCACCTGCATATTCAGGATCTCCTCTGCTAATGGATCTTCCAGGTATTTCTGGATCGCCCTGTGCAACGGCCTTGCTCCAAATTGAGCATCATAACCCTTATCTGCAATGAAATCCTTCGCTGCCGGTGTAAGCTCCATTGTGAATCCAAGATTAACCAGGCGTTTCATAACTCCCTTCATCAGGATATCAATGATCTCGAATATATTGTCTTTTGTAAGAGAATTAAAGATCACAACATCATCGATCCTGTTCAGGAACTCCGGACTAAAGGTACGTTTCAACGCTTTTTCAATAACTGCCTTGTTGTTCTCGTCAGCATTCTGAATACGGGCGGCAGTGGCGAAACCAACTCCTTCTCCGAAATCTTTCAACTGGCGTGCACCGATATTGGAGGTCATGATGATCACCGTATTTTTGAAATCGATCTTGCGACCCATTCCATCTGTCAGTTGTCCATCGTCCAATACCTGCAGCAGGATGTTATAAATATCCGGATGCGCTTTTTCGATCTCATCCAATAAGATAACACTGTACG
>JAURWD010000286.1 GCA_030655145.1 Ferruginibacter sp. | reverse complement strand
TAACGCTTTCTGAAAAAGGTAAAAGATTGCATACCCTCACGCAAAAATTTGGCTTCCGAACCGTTGAGGTCAAACAACGGGATGGCATATACGTAAACGGCGTGAAGGTTAAAATGAAGGGTGTCAACCGGCATTCTTTCTGGCCGACCAGCGGAAGAACCACCAGCCGCAAGATCAGTATCGCAGATGTTTTGCTGATGAAGTCCATGAACATGAATGCCGTGCGCATGAGCCATTATCCCCCTGACGATCATTTCCTCGAGGTCTGTGATTCTCTTGGCCTGTTTGTAATGGATGAACTCGCAGGATGGCATGGCCACTATGATACTCCGACCGGGAAACAACTCTTGCAGGAAATGATCCGCCATGACGGCAATCATCCTTCCATCATCCTTTGGTCGAACGGGAATGAAGGTGGGCACAACCTGCAACTTGATGCTTTCTTCGATGAATTCGATTTGCAGAAACGCCCGGTGGTTCATCCCTGGCAATCATTCCGTGGCATAGAAACCCAGCATTACCGCGAGTATAATTATGGCCTTGGGAATTACGAGAATGGCCGCGAGATTATTATGCCGACTGAATTTCTCCACGGTCAATTTGATGGTGGACATGGCGCTGGCCTGCAAGACTACTGGGAAAAAATGTGGCATAATCCGCTGAGTGCGGGCGGCTTTTTGTGGGACCTGGCAGACCAGGCGGTGGTTAGAAACGATCGCAATGACTCCCTGGATACCGACAAGTTTCGTGGAGCGGATGGCATCGTTGGACCCTACCATGAAAAGGAAGGCAGCTATGATGCCATCCGGCAGATCTGGAGCCCCGTACAAGTAGAACGTCGCGAGATCAGTGCCGACTTTGACGGCAGGTTCACCATTGAAAACAGGTATCATTTTACTAACCTAAACCAGTGCAGTTTTAGCTGGAGACTGAAGTCCTTACGGCACCGTGTACCCGAAGAGTTGAATGGAAAGATCCAGGCACCACCGGCCCAACCTGGACAGGCTGCGAACCTGCAAATCGCCCTGCCTAGAAATTGGAATGTATTTGATGTGCTGTACCTCACAGCTTACGGACCTAGGAAGGAAGAATTGTTTACCTGGAGTTTCCCGATTGCGCATCCTGCCAACGTCGCCGAAGCTGCGCTCAACTTTTCCGGATCTACGAAACCTACTTTGAGCTTACAGGATTCAATATTTGACATTGCAGCAAATGGCATACAAATCCGTATCCATAAAGAGTCTGGTTTGTTGCTCGAAGTAAAGAATATGGGGGGCATCATCCCATTGAATAACGGCCCGGTCATCGCGGAGGGCATCAACAACTTTCAGCATTTTACACATCGGTTTGAGCAAGATAACCTCATCATAGAATCGGCCTTTGACGGCAAGAAAAGTTTTAACACCCTGAAGTGGACAATCTTCCCAAGCGGGGTCGCCCGGATGAAGGTCAACTATTTTCCCGGCGCCTATTTTACGAACTTCGCCGGGATCAATTTTTCATTTCCCCAGCGCGACATACGGGGCGTTGAATACATGGGTGATGGACCGAACCGGGTTTGGAAGAACCGAATGGCGGGAAATACATTCGGTATTTGGAAAAAACAATACAACAATACCGAGACCGGTGAAAGCTGGCAGTACCCGGAGTTTAAAGGTTATCACAGCAAAATGTATTGGTGCAGGTTTTTAACCACCGGCCAGCCATTCACTGTGTACACATCAAACGAAGATATCTTCCTCCGCTTGTTTACGCCGGCCTGGAAAACGGACCAGTGGCATAACTATGAACCTCTTTTTCCAACGGGTGATATTTCTTTCCTGCATGGCATCAGCAGTATCGGGACAAAAACGCAACGAAACGAAACAACCGGCCCGATGGGCATGAAGAATATTTTTTATGATTATGAAAAGGACCCGGGCAGGTCTTTGGAATTGATCCTGTTTTTTGATTTCACTAAATGATCATTTGTAGACAAGGTTTTATTTTTTCAGATTTGAATCAATTCATGATGATAAAAAAATGGCTGGTTTTCCTGTTGATGTTGATTGGTGGCGTAACGGAAGTTGAAGCACAGGTGGAAGTAAAAAAATTACGCTGCGAGATGCTGGCTAACCCGCTTGGTATTGACATCACCGCACCACGGTTGAGCTGGCAGCTGCATTCCACCCAGCGAGATGTACACCAAACGACCTACCAAATACTTGTGGCTTCATCACCCAAAAAATTGGCCAGCGGCGAAGGAGATTATTGGAATTCGGGCAAGGTAAAAAGCAGTGAATCCATCCAGGTCGTGTATGCGGGAAAGCCGCTGCGCAGCAGGGCGTCCTGTTACTGGAAGGTGTTGGTGACCACGAACAAAGGCAATGCTGTGTCTGCAGAAAAAGCATACTGGAGTGTCAGCCTCCTCGATCAAAAAGACTGGCGGGGCAAGTGGATCGGTTATGATAAGGCCGGGCCATCAGACAGCATCTCCCAGTTTTCACGCTTGTCTGCCCGGTATTTCAGGAAAGAATTTAAAGCTGCCCCCGGGATCAAAAAGGCGACCGTATACCTGGCAGGGCTCGGGCTGTATGAATTGTACATAAATGGCAAAAAAACGATGAGCAATAACGTGCTCGTTCCAGCGCCTACCGATTATCGCAAATCAGTTTTATACAATACCTACAATGTAACGGAAGCGATTAGGGGCGGCGACAATGTCATCGCCGCCGTGTTGGGTAACGGAAGATTCTTCACCATGCGCCAGGAATACAAACCCAAAAAGATCAACAATTTCGGGTTCCCTAAAATGATTTTGCAACTGGAAATTGAATACACGAATGGAGAACGAAAACTAGTTGTCTCCGACGAATCGTGGAAGCTCACGACCGAAGGGCCAATCCGTAGCAACAATGAATACGATGGGGAAGAGTATGATGCGACAAAAGAAATACAAGGCTGGGCAAACACCGGTTACAACGATTCACACTGGATCAACCCTGGGTTGGTCGGAGCGCCGGGTGGCAAATTAAGAGCGCAAATGACACCATCGATGAAGGTGAAAAAAATGATCCGCCCGGTCGCGATACACAAAACAACGAACGGAGCTTACGTGCTGGATATGGGTCAGAATTTCGCAGGTTGGTTAAAGATGACGGTGAAGGGTAAACGCGGCCGGACTGTCTCTTTGCGTTTTGCCGAAAGCGTGCAAGCGGATGGAACGCTCTACCTGGCGAACCTGAGGGATGCAAAGGTGACGGATGTCTATACGTTGAAAGGCGGAGCTACGGAAACTTGGGAGCCCTCGTTTGTCTATCATGGATTCAGGTATGTTTCGATCGAAAACTACCCCGGCACACCAACCATCAATGATTTTGAGGGGAGACTTGTTTATGACGACCTGGAGAATACCGGTAGTTTCCAAAGCTCCGACAGCACGTTAAACCGCATTCACCAAAACGCCTGGTGGGGCATCGCCTCCAACTACAAAGGAATGCCGGTTGATTGCCCGCAAAGAAATGAGCGCCAGCCCTGGCTGGGAGACCGGGCAACGGGTTCCACTGGCGAAAGCTTTTTATTTAATAACGCCTCCCTGTATGCGAAGTGGCTGGATGATATTGCCGAGGCTCAAACGGAAGAAGGATCCATCCCGGATGTTGCTCCCGCCTTCTGGAATTATTACAGCGACAATGTGACCTGGCCCTCCGCCTACTTCCTCGTCGCGGACATGCTCTATCGCCAGTACGGCGACAAACAAAGCATTGTAAAACATTATCCCTCCATGAAAAAGTGGATGGCATACATGCATAAAAAATACCTGGTCGACAACCTCCTGCAAAAAGATGTGTATGGTGATTGGTGCGTACCTCCCGAGTCACTTGAATTGATCAAATCAAAAGACAGTATGCGCACTACAAACGGAACACTGCTGGCTACCGCAACCTATTATCGCCTGCTCGATCACATGAAACAGTTTGCCGCTATTGCCGGTTTACCCGATGATACCGTGGCTTACAATGAGTTGCAACAAGCCATAAAACCTGCCTTCAACAAAAGGTTTTATAACAGCCAAATGAAATGGTACGATAACAATTCCCTCACGGCAAACCTGCTCCCGCTGAGTTTCGGGTTAGTCCCGGCAGGTGAGGAGCGGGTATTCAATAATATTTATAACAAGATCAAGATCGATAACCACATGCATACGAGTACTGGGGTTATCGGTTCGCAATTGCTCATGCGGGGTCTCACAAAATTCAGACGATCGGATATAGCGTTTACACTTGCTTCGCAAACTTCCTACCCTAGCTGGGGCTTTATGGCTGCGAACGGGGCGACAACCATCTGGGAGTTGTGGAATGGTAACACCGCCAACCCCCAAATGAATTCTCAAAATCATGTGATGTTATTGGGTGACCTGCTCACCTGGTGCTACGAAAATCTCGCAGGCATACAGGCAGATGAAAAGGCGGTGGCATTTAAAAAAATAATCATGAAGCCCGAAGTGGTTGATGGACTCTCCTTCGTAAAAGTCAGCCATGAATCGCCGTATGGAAAAATAACCAGTGCATGGAAAACCGATCAGCAGCGTTCCGCGTTTGACTGGAAGATCACCGTCCCGGCGAATACCACTGCGGTGATCCATATTCCCGCGGCGGCGCAACCACAAATAACTGAAAATGGAAAACCGGTTTCACAAAATTCAGCCCTTCGTTTCATAAGGATGGAAGCTGGTGCTGCGTTGTATGAAATTGGCTCCGGGTCTTATTCCTTCCACTCGAAATTCGCTTTCAAAAAAGGCATTCTGAAAGATGAGTTTATTTTCAAAGAGTCCCCGTTTAGTGAAAGTCATGCCGCAACCATTGCAGAAACACCGAAAGGACTGATCACAGCCTGGTTCGGCGGTACTAAAGAAGGCTATAAGGATGTCTGCATTTATACCAGTCACCTGCAAGGCGGCACCTGGACGAAGCCAGTGAAGGTTGCTGATGGTGTCCTCAATGATACCCTTCGCCATCCCTGCTACAACCCGGTACTTTACCAGGTACCCGGTGGAGAATTGTTGTTGTTCTTTAAAATTGGACCAAATGTCGCAGGATGGAAAGGTTACATGATCCGCTCTAATGATCATGGAAATAGCTGGGGGCCGCGGGAATCCTTGCCTGAAGGATTTTTAGGTCCGATAAAGAATAAGCCGATCATGGTTAACGGCAACCTCGTTTGTCCTTCCAGCACAGAAAAAGATGGATGGAAAGTTCATTTTGAAATTACGCCCGACTTTGGCAGAACCTGGTCGAAAACAGGTCCCATCAATGATGGGAAAATTGTGAGCGGCATACAACCGAGCCTGCTAACGTATACGGATGGACGCATGCAGGTATTGTGTCGCAGTAAGAACAGGACGATCAATGAATCCTGGAGCACAGATGGTGGTAAAACCTGGAGCCCGATGAAGGCAAGCGCCTTACCAAACAACAATTCAGGAACCGATGCGGTCACTTTAAAAGATGGGCGGCAATTATTGGTGTACAACCATGTGAAACCCGCCGCGGACCTGCCAAACGGCAAAGGCGCCCGTACGCCGTTAAACGTAGCTGTTTCTAAAAATGGCCTGGACTGGCAGGCAGCCCTGTTGCTTGAAGACTCACCGGTGAGCCAGTATTCGTATCCTTCCGTTATTCAAACGGCCGACGGCATGGTGCACATCGTGTATACGTGGAGGAGAGAACGGATCAAGTATGTAAAAGTTGATCCTTCAAAGCTTGAAACAAAGATGATGGCGCCCGGGGAATGGCCCGGGCAGGTGATTGTAAACAACAATCCCAGTGACGATTAGTTGCGGTTAAAACGGCGATGATGACAAAACATTCTTTTATGAAACAACTGGTTCTATGTATCTGCTGCTGCTTTTGCGTGCTGGTACTGCGGGCGCAGAATACTGACAGCCTGTACAGGCAACCGTTGCGGGAAGTACTGCGTGATGTTGAGCAAAAGTTTGGCGTCACCATCCGCTATGCTGATTCAATGGTAAAGGACAAATGGGTGAATTATGCTGCCTGGCGTTTTAGACCTAACCTGGAAGCGACGCTCGACAATGTGCTGAAGCCATTAGATATGAAAGTAAAACATGACAAAGGCAACATATACAAATTGAGCTATTACGAATATTACCGCTGGGACGTGGCCGAAGGTTGGGCAGAATTAGATCGGCTGGCGGCGCAATATAAAAATGTGGAGGAATGGGAACTGCGGAAAAAATCAGTGAAACCCTGCCTGTTGGAAGCAATGCAATTATCGCCACTACCGCCAAGCCCGCAGTCGGCACCCATTACAACGCCGGTTCGAAAATTTGATGGCTACACCGTGCAGAATATAGCCCTGGAAATTTTGCCGGGTGTGTATATAAACGGCTCGCTTTACAAGCCGGCAAAATACAAAGGAAAAATACCGGTGATCTTAAACCCCGACGGGCATTGGGAAAAACAACGTTACCGTGCCGATTGTCAATACCGCTGCGCCACGTTGGCGAAAATGGGTGCCATGGCTTTTAGTTACGATCTGTTTGCCTGGGGCGAAAGCCTGTTGCAATTTGACCTGCCGGATCACCGCCGGAGTCTGTCGATGACCATCCAGGGTTTAGGAAGTATCCGGATCCTGGACTACTTGCTGGCGCAAGATGATGCAGATAAACAGCGGGTAGGCATTGCCGGTGGATCGGGTGGAGGCAGTCATTCGGTATTGATCACCGCCATTGATGAACGCATCACCTTGAGCGTGCCTGTGGTATCGGTCTCTTCGTATTTTTATGGAGGCTGTCCCTGCGAGAGCGGTATGCCCGTGCATGATTGCGGCGGCAGGACAAACAATGTAGAACTAGCCGCCATGGCCGCGCCGCGGCCGCAATTGCTCATCAGCGATGGTGCCGACTGGACAGATAAAATGCCCGAACATGATTTTCCTTACCTGCAAAGTATCTATGGCTACTACGGTAAAAAAGGCCAGGTAGAAAATGTGCACCTGCCGTTGGAGAAGCATGATTTTGGGATCAATAAAAGACTGGCTGTGTATGATTTTATCGGTCGACATTTCAAGCTTGACAGTAACGCGATCAAAACAAAGGGTGGTAAAGTGGATGAGTCCTTCGTAACCATCGAGCCGGAAACTGCCTTATATGTCTTTGGCGATAAAGGCGAGCGCTTGCCCGCAACAGCTATTCATGGATATGATCAATTGGTAAAATTATTTGCCCAATTGCGGACTAAGTAACCAGTACGAGTATGCGCTGCCGCAATGGAAAACAACTTTCGAATGGAGCGTCGCCAATGAAGTTGCCCGGAGAGTTGCAGTTTGAAACAAAAATATTACGAATGAAAATCAAAAGGATCTTAATAGTAGTTGCGTTGATGGCTCAATTTGGCTTGGGTTGTTCACCAGCCTTTATGAAGGCGCAAGAGCCGTCGGGTCACCGGTATAAGATCGGCCTCATCGATCTTATGTTGCTTAAGCGACAAAAGCTGAGTGCCATTCCACTGACAAAAGAAATTGGTGCCGATGGAGTTGAGATTGATATGGGTGGCCTGGGTACGCGTACGAGTTTTGACAACCAGTTAAAGGAGGATAGCAATCGCCAAAAGTTTTTGGATAAAGCCAAAGAACTGAATGTGGAGATTTTTTCACTTGCAATGACGGGCTATTATGCCCAGTCTTTTTGTAACCGGCCCGAATACCGCCAGTCGATCGAGGATTGTATTGCGACGATGAAGGCCATGAATGTAAAAGTTGCGTTCCTCCCACTTGGTGTACAATGCGATCTTGCAAAAGATCCGCGGGTGAGAGACTCGGTGGTTGCCCGGTTAAAAGTCGCGGGTAAAATCGCCGAAGCCTCGAATGTGATCATTGGCATTGAAACGGCGC
>JAURWD010000285.1 GCA_030655145.1 Ferruginibacter sp. | reverse complement strand
GGAACAGCTGGATGGATAAACATGGGCAACTTCAGCAAGAGCCCGTAAACGAGGAGCAGGAAAGTATTGTAAGGGTTATTGGATTTAAATACACCAGTCACAATAAATGAAAAATTTATAACCTTCCCTCGAGGCAGGTGGTGAATATTTTATTTGGGTTGCGTTGCAAAAGTGAGCAATAATACTTGGTTTAAAAAATCGTTCTCGCCTGCAACGCTTTTACCCAATAACAAACATATTTAAGGGGCTTTTTATTTTGTCTGCCGGCCAAATTGATGAAATAGTTACCGCCTGTGATGGGCGCTGGCATCGAATGCCTGGAGATCAGGCTGTTAATATGGAAAGGCTACTGGTGATAAAAGCAACAAGTATTTTGGGTAATAGAGTGCAGAAAGATCAAAAGAGCGCAACCAGTTTCGGGAGAAAAATCACTATCCCGATAACAACACTACCCGCTGCTGCGAGTAAGACTGCAGCGGCTGCAACGTCCTTGATGATCTTGATAGCTGGGTGAATTTCCCTGGTGACCAGATCGCAAAGATATTCGATCGCGGTATTGACGAGTTCTAGGATCAGCACAAGCATGGCGCAAATGGTAACAAACAACCATTCGATCCGGCTAATATTAAAAAAATATCCCGCAACAAGCGTGACGGCGAGCACAACCAAATGAATTCGGAAGTTTTGCTGCGATTTCAGCGCGTAAGCAACCCCGTTAACCGCGAATCTAAATGACTTTGCAAGTTTTGTCTTAAGCATTTGTGCCTGGTGGTTTTTATTTGAGTTGCTTAAAGCCCATGGACCAAATTTCGGTAATAAGCTAAAGAAGCAGCCATTGAACGGGGAGCCCCCTCATTTGTTCTATTCAATAATAAAACAATGTTTGTGAATCACGGAAGTAAAATGCATATATCTCACTGACCACTCAATCCTTTCCAAAAAAAGTTTGTTTCGGTTACATTACTGAAGAGGTTATAACTGGTTTCTTGCTGGGAGCAGTGGAAGAAACGATCAATATCCTTCCATAAAGCCATGCGGCCACACGGGTAGAACAACAGCACTGCGCAGTGAAAATATGTCGCTCGTCTCCCCCGGATTACCAGCCTGCCGGCCCCGGGTAGAAGAGTTGAACGGGCCAGCTTCAATTTTTTTTGACACTTTCTGCACTGTGTTTTGAAGATTCAATCGGCGCATTGTGACTGCGTCTGCCCGATTCCAGGATAACCAGGAGAATTGCGCCTGGTTCTTTAGAAATTCGGCTTTACGGTATTCGAATAATTCCAGCGGCGAGAGATTAAGTTGATCCTTGCTGTCTCCCGCGTTTGTTGCACCGAGCAGTTCTTTATTATTTTGCAACAAGGGTAGCGTTTTGTCTGAAAGTGTCAGCAGGAACTTCACGTCTACTTTAATGGATTCTTTGCGGCTAAGGTTATAGCGGGCGATCTCTTCGTCCCAATGAATGCAGGAGCCGGCAACCATCATCACGATAACGCACCAGGCATTTATTCGCAACAGGAAATACGCTGTTTTTCTTTGATGTATTTTAATAAACACGGTCACCAGGCCGCAGAGGACAAGTCCTAAAAAGAAAAGCACGCCGATGCGCTTGTAAGCAAGTCCGAGCCGTTCGATATAATAATAGTCTCGGCAAACTACAGAAATGACCAACACTGTATTTTGAATGAGCCAAGCATAAGCGCCATAACGAAGCCATTTATTTTTCTGATAAAAGTTAAGGTTACCACGAAAAAAGAAGAGGAGTACAATGATGGCAGCAATGATTGAAAAGATCAACATTCCTGTGCCTTCATGAACATATGCGCTAAGGTTCAAGCGGGAGCGATCTTCAAATCCAAACCACACATAAACGATGTCAATACCGTTGATGAATAATAAGAGAAGATTTAAAAAAAGCAGGCTTATTACACCGGTCGTTTGCTCATTGCGTAATGCCAGCATCCCTGTCGCGAACTTTCCCATTAGGATGGATAACAAATCAAACCAGGAACTCCTCTGCCAAACGGAAAGGTCATGCCGGGTTCGCGTCAAATCATTCTCCTGGCGATTATCCCGCTCCGCGAAATACAGTACCGAGCTCTTCCATAAAAGCCCGGTTGTTACGAGCAGGCCGAGCAAAAAGAAGCCAATTCGTGCCCAACTTACCCAGTCAATAATGCGGGCAAAATAGCGGTCGAGCAAAAGGCCCAATTCATTTGTGATCGAAAAAAACACTTTATTGGCTGCGCCATATATCCAGAGAAATACAGCAAGTAGTAACAATGGGATCACGAGGATCCGAAGTTTTTGTGTGGTGGAGCGAAGCGTTAATTTATCGGCCTTAAAAGTGGAAATATGACTGATCAAAGATGCAGGTGAAAGCACATAGTTCATTAAGACGGAAGCCGCCGCGTACCAGGCCGAACGATGCGTGTATTGCGTGAAGACGGCGAGCAGCAACAGCGTGGAAGAAAAAGCGATCTTGCTCAGGACTGTGTTGTGAAATAGGACGGTAAAGACGGTGACAAGATGGGTAGCCAGCAGCCATTTCACGAGTTGTGATTTCAATCCGCCAGGGTACAAAAAAAACAGGGATGCTACCGCGAATACATCAAACAGAACAGCGTTCAGTGCCAATTTTTCGTTCCAAAAGATCAGGTTAAACAGGATGGAACCAATGATAACCAGGTAAAATTTCAAAGAAGATTTCATAAAAAGTAGTTTAGATTTTTGCTGAAGTGGCGGCAGCATCCGCTAATCAAGATGAAGAATGGGCTGATCAATTTTTTGAATGAGTTCTTCCAATGGACGGTCCAGGAGGGTGAACCAATCCCACCCACTTATTGCTGTGCGACACTTTCCGCGTCGATACGCTTCTTTAAACCGGCTCCTGTATTCGGGCATGGTAACCATTCCAAAAATTACCGTGGCAAGTACGGGAAAGGATATGTGTCCATTGCCAAGCATGAAGCATTGCAGGCATACTTCACCTTCATCCGTGGTATCGTAGTTGAGCAGCAAATGTTTAATGTCATGTTTGGCATAATATGGCAGAAGTTCAAGCTGTTTTTGATCAAGCATCCGGATGAGTTGGTTCCCCAATGTTCCCGCAGGCAATAGGTGCAGATCTGTTCGACTGTAAGGAAATTTTTCCGGTGCCCGGATAAGTTTTAATACC
>JAURWD010000272.1 GCA_030655145.1 Ferruginibacter sp. | reverse complement strand
CTCGGGGTTGATATCATTGAAGCGGGATTTCCAGTTTCATCACCCGGCGACTTCACATCAGTCAACGAGATTTCCAAGATCATCAGGAATGCAAGTGTTTGTGGATTGACAAGAGCTGTACAAAAGGACATCGAAGTAGCAGGTGCGGCACTAAAATATGCAAAGCGCCCGCGGATCCATACCGGTATCGGTACTTCAGACCTGCACATCAAGTCAAAATTTAATTCAAACAGGGAGGATATTTTACAGAGAGCGATCCAATGTGTGAAGTGGGCAAAGAATCTTGTCGATGACGTCGAATTCTATGCGGAAGACGCGGGTCGCACCGATAACGAATACCTGGCAAGAGTGGTGGAGGCTGTTATAAAGGCAGGCGCGACTGTTGTGAACATTCCTGATACCACCGGATATTGCCTGCCACACCAATACGGTGAAAAAATTGCGTACCTCATCAATAATGTGCCTAACATAGACAAGGCAATTCTTTCCTGTCATTGCCACAATGATCTGGGTCTCGCAACCGCCAATTCAATTGCGGGTGTCATTGCTGGGGCAAGGCAGATAGAGTGTACCATTAACGGGCTCGGTGAAAGAGCCGGGAATACTTCCCTGGAAGAAGTGGTGATGATCTTGCGTCAACACAAGGAGTTAGAATTTTCAACCAATATCAATCCAAAATTATTGAATCCACTGAGCCAGCTTGTTGCGGACACTATGCGCATGCCGGTTCAATGCAATAAGGCGATCGTTGGTAGCAATGCATTCTCCCATTCATCTGGCATTCACCAGGATGGGTTCTTAAAAGATGCGCTTACTTACGAGATCATCGACCCTGTAGACGTTGGCGCGGAGGCTTCAAAGATCGTGCTTACGGCACGGAGCGGAAGGAGTGCCCTGGCCCATCGCTTTCACAAACTTGGATATGAATTTTCACGCAATGATATAGATGTGTTGTATGAAACATTTCTGCAAGTAGCGGATACAAAGAAAGAAGTGGTGGAGGAAGATCTGCGCAGCCTGGCGACTTCCTATTCAACAGAACTGGCAACCAGTTAATAAGCTGGTAAATTCAAAAAGGACCATGTCGGTCTTCAAACAAAAAACCTGAATGGCAAATACATTATTTGATAAGATCTGGGACAGTCACGTGGTGAAGTCTATTGAAGACGGACCATCCGTGTTGTACATCGACAAACATTTTATACACGAGGTAACGAGCCCGCAGGCTTTTAAAGGCATCGAGAACAGGGGCTTGAAAGTTTTCAGACCGAAGCAAGTAGTTGCCACGGCGGATCACAACGTTCCCACGGTGGATCAACACCTTCCTATCAAGGACGAACTGAGTCGCCTGCAGGTGCAGCAACTCATCGAAAATTGTGCAAAACACGACATTGAGCTATATGGACTGGGTCATTCTTTCCAGGGAATCGTTCACGTAATCGGTCCCGAGCTGGGCATCACACAACCAGGTTTAACGATTGTTTGCGGTGATAGTCACACATCTACCCACGGAGCGTTTGGTGCCATTGCCTTTGGTATTGGCACCAGCGAAGTGGAAATGGTATTTGCTTCACAATGTGTATTGCAAACCAAACCCAAAGCGATGCGGATAAACATCGAGGGTGACCTTAACAAAGGCGTGGTGAGTAAGGACATCATTCTTTACATCATTGCGAAGATTTCTGCCAGTGGAGCCACTGGTTATTTTGTTGAATATGCAGGGTCGGCCATCCGGGCACTCAGCATGGAGGCAAGAATGACCATCTGCAATATGAGTATTGAAATGGGAGCCCGCGGTGGAATGATCGCCCCGGACGACATTACTTTTGAATATATGAAGGGCCGCGAATTTGCACCAAAGGGAGCAGAGTGGGATAAGAAGATGATCGAATGGAAGCAATTGTTCAGTGATGACGATGCAGTGTTCGACCTGGAGATAAATATCAACGCAGCAGATATAGAACCAATGATTACATACGGTACGAACCCCGGGCTTGGTATTGGCATCAGGGAGTCAATTCCTGTAACGGACCGGATACCAGACGAAGGTGAAAGAAAAAATATCATCAAGTCTTTGCAATACATGGGACTTAACAGCGGTGCGCCGTTGTTGGGTATGCCCGTGCAGCACATTTTTATCGGAAGCTGTACAAACAGCCGGATCGAAGATTTACGTTTAGTCGCTGACGTTATTAAAGGAAAAAGAAAGAGCGACAACGTGCAGGTAATGATCGTTCCCGGCTCACAGCAAGTAGCCGCACAAGTGAAAGCTGAGGGCCTCGACAAGATCTTCGAAGCTGCGGGTTTTGAAGTTCGCCAGGCTGGCTGCAGTGCTTGTCTCGGCATGAATGAAGATAAAATTCCTGCCGGTGAATATTGCATCAGTACCAGCAATCGCAATTTCGAAGGCCGCCAGGGTGCGGGCGCAAGAACTTTATTGGCAAGTCCATTAACGGCGGCGGCGGCAGCGCTTACCGGGGTGGTTACAGACGTGAGGGAAATGCTCTAATGATCTTAGAGGTTGCCATATTAAATGTAAAGAGTGGGGAGGGGCCGGAATTTGAAACCACCTTTGCAAAAGCCCAGGAAATAATGGCCGCGAGTGAGGGATACCTGGGGCATGAGTTGCAAAGATGTTTGGAAATAGCTGACCAATATATTTTACTGGTCAAACGGAACACACTCGAAGCACATACCGAAGGATTTAGAGGAAGCGCCAATTACCAGGAATGGAAAAAGCTGCTTCACCATTTTTACGAACCTTTTCCAACGGTTTTGCACTATTCATCAGTCTTTTAAATTGAACAAATAAAATGCAGGCATTTAAAGAAATACAATCCACGTTTGTTCCACTTCCAATGGAAAATATTGATACGGACCAGATTATTCCCGCCCGGTTCCTCAAGGCTACCACCCGGGAAGGTTTTGGAAAAAATCTTTTTCGCGACTGGCGGTATGAAAATGATAATGAGGCGACGCCGAAGACCGATTTCATTTTGAACAACCCGCTTTACAAAGGAAGTATCCTGGTTGCAGGAAAAAATTTTGGTTGCGGATCATCGAGGGAACACGCTGCCTGGGCGGTATTGGATGCGGGTTTCAATGCAGTTGTGTCAAGTTTTTTCGCAGATATCTTTAAAAATAATGCCTTGAATAACGGCGTACTTCCCGTAGTTGTCAGTGATGAATTTTTGGACCAGATCTTTCAGCAGCCAAATACAGGAACACTGACCATCAATCTTGAGACGCAGACCATCACAATTGATGCCACCGGCGCGTCGGAAAGTTTTGAGATAAACACTTATAAAAAGACCTGTATGATAAATGGGTTTGATGACATTGATTTTTTATTGAGCAATAAAGAAGAGATCATAGCTTACGAGAAAATGCAAATGTGAAAAAGTGCAAATTGCTCAATGCGAAAATTAAAAATACCATGGCAAAATAATTTGGATGGAAGTGTTATTCAATCGAGGAATTGAGCGCTTTTCAAATCGAGCAATTTTTTAAATTCTTTTACCCTATTAAAACCACCTAAACACTTTTTAAAATGCAAAAGAACATCGCAGTCATATTAGGAGATGGGATCGGACCCGAAGTAACACAGCAGTCCATTAAGATCCTTGACACCATTGCCGAAAAATTTGGGCATACGTTCAATTACAGTTATTGCCTGATGGGTGCCATCGCCATTGATGAAACCGGGAATCCCCTGCCTGATGAAACTATCGAGGAATGTCTCAACAGTGACGCCATTTTATTTGGAGCCATCGGCCACCCAAAATATGATAATGATCCAACAGCTAAAGTGCGGCCAGAGCAAGGTTTATTAAAGCTGCGCAAATCCTTACAATTATTTGCAAACATTCGCCCGATCACAACATACAGTTCGCTTCAACATCTTTCGCCACTAAAAAATAAGCAGCTAGAAGATGTAGATTTTATCATCTATCGTGAGTTAACAGGTGGAATTTATTTTGGTGAAAAAAAGACCAACGAAGACCAGAGCTGGGCTTATGACGGTTGCGTATACACGAAGGAAGAAGTTGAACGAATTGCACACCTTGCATTCAAGTCTGCGCAGCAACGGAGAAAAAAACTGACACTGGTTGACAAGGCCAATGTGCTAGAAACTTCCCGCCTCTGGAGAAAAGTGGTTAAAGAAATGGCGCCGCAGTATCCTGATGTAGCACTTGATTTTTTATTTGTTGATAACGCAGCGATGCAGATCATTTTGAACCCGAAACAATTCGATGTGATACTGACGGAGAACTTGTTTGGTGATATCATCAGCGATGAGGCCAGCGTGATCAGTGGTTCACTCGGGCTGTTACCCTCAGCGTCTGTAGGGGCTGCCTGTGCTTTGTTTGAGCCCATCCATGGCTCTTACCCGCAGGCTGCAGGCAAAGACATTGCCAACCCGCTTGGTTCAATTTTATCTGCGGCGATGATGTTGGATTACTTCAACTTAAAAGAAGAGGCCACGTTAATACGCGATGCGGTTAGCTGGACGATCAGTCACCTGTTTGTGACGAAAGATATAGATCCAATTAATTTTTATTTCACCTCAACGATCGGCGAATTGATTTGTGATTATATCGGCGGTAGAATGCAGGGGGACATCAACCAGGAAAATATTGAGTTGAGAAAATCGACCATTATTTAGGATGATAGGGTAATTAAATTCTACCAAAATAGTTCTTTGTTATTTTAAATTTCACGGGTATATTTGCGATACAACACTTCTTTATGTTGAGCAGCAAATTATTTGATGGCAAAAACTTACTGGCAGTAATTCATATTATTGTCATCGTCATTATTATACCTGTTGCACATGGAGGAGGAACTCTTATAAATTAAAGAACTAAAAATAATTTAAGACCCGCCTCCAGAAAAGGCGGGTTTTTTATTGCGGTCAATCTGGTAATTTCTAAAACAATAACATGGCATCCTACTATAACGAGCATACGATACTTTTCCTTGATGGAAAATTTGTGAAAGCGGCTGATGCTACAATGGATCTGTACAGCCAGTCGTTGCATTATGGTTATAGTGTTTTCGAAGGCATTCGTTCTTACAAAACAACGGAGGGGCAAACACGCATTTTTAAAGCAGAAGAACATTTCGAGCGCCTGCGCAATTCGGCATCGGCTTTAAACCTGCCCTATACGTGGGATACAGCAGAATTGATTGCGGCAACTTATGAAGTGTTGGAAAAAAATTCTCTGCAGGATGCGTACATCCGGCCAGTTGTGTTTGCACCGGCTAATATGAGTTTTGTACAAAACACAATTTCTCATATCACCATCCAGGCTTGGGAAATGCAACCATTTCTTGGGGCGAAATTATTGAGAGTAATGACCTCTTCTTTCCAACGGCCGAATCCAAAAGGATTCAAGATCACAGCAAAAGCCGCCGGTCATTACGTTAACTCGATCCTGGCTAGCCAGGAAGCAAAGGCCAACGGATTTGACGAAGCGTTGCTTACGGATATGGACGGTTTTGTTGCGGAAGGACCCGGAGCAAATATGTTTTATGAAAAAGAGGGACAGTTGTTTACACCGGCTACTGGTAATATACTGCCTGGCATAACCCGCGCCACTGTATTTGAATTATGCGCCGAACGCGGCATCCGGGTAACTGAAAAGCAAATCACCCTGGATGAATTAAAACAAGCCGATGCCGCTTTCTTTTGCGGTACAGCTGCAGAGGTCATCGGCTGGGAAAGTCTCGACGATGTAACCTTCAAAAAGAACTGGAACAACGCGCTTAGCAAAGAACTACAGGAAGCATTCCGGGAACGCGTAATCGAAAATCACAGGGAAGCGAAACCTGCAGCAATTGAACAAACAGGAATTTTAGTTGAAGGTTAATCTATTTACATTTTTATACGACATCCAATATAATGAGCACGACACAACAGGAAAATTTACCGCGACATAACGGAGCCACTAACACTAAACATGAGATGAATAAGTTTAGCAAGGTGATCACCCAGGATGCCACACAGCCGGCGGCGCAGGCAATGCTTTACGGTATAGGGCTTACCGATGCAGATCTTGCAAAGGCCCAGGTTGGAGTGGTAAGCATGGGCTACGACGGCAATACCTGCAACATGCACCTCAATGAATTGGCCAAATTAGTGAAGCAAGGAGTTTGGGATAATGAAATGGTGGGGCTTATTTTTAATACCATCGGTGTAAGTGATGGGATGAGCAACGGAACTCCTGGTATGCGTTATTCGCTGGTGAGCCGTGACATCATCGCGGATTCAATTGAAACGGTTTGTGGCGCTCAATATTATGATGCCTTGATAGCTATTCCTGGCTGTGATAAAAATATGCCCGGATCGATCATGGCAATGGGACGTTTGAACCGTCCAGCCATCATGGTGTACGGCGGTACCATCGCTCCAGGACATTACAAAGGCCAGGACCTTAATATAGTTTCTGCCTTCGAAGCCCTTGGTCAAAAAATTGCCGGCAGCCTTGACGAAGCTGATTTCAAAGGGATTGTCATGAACAGCTGTCCTGGCGCGGGCGCCTGCGGTGGCATGTATACGGCCAACACAATGAGCAGCGCCATCGAAGCGCTTGGTATGAGTCTGCCATATTCATCAAGCAATCCAGCGTTGAGCGTCGAAAAGAAAATGGAATGTTTAAATGCGGGTAAAGCGATCCGCCATTTAATGGAACAGGATATAAAGCCTTCGGATATTATGACGCGGGAGGCTTTTGAAAATGCGGTGACCGTCATCATGGTGTTAGGAGGAAGTACCAATGCTGTTCTGCACATGATCGCGATCGCAAAAAGCGTCGGTGTTTCTTTTACGCAGGATGACTTTCAAACAATAAGTGATAGGGTTCCTGTTCTTGCAGATCTTAAACCTAGCGGAAAGTACCTCATGGAGGACTTGCACAATATTGGCGGCGTACCCGCTGTAATGAAGTATTTATTATCGCAGGGTTTCCTGCACGGCGATTGCTTGACCGTTACGGGTAACACTGTAGCAGAGAATTTGGCAGGTGTTCCGGAGCTCGACTTTGATGCGCAAAAAATTATTTTACCGGTTACGCATCCAATTAAAGCCACTGGGCACCTGCAAATCCTGTATGGCAATCTTGCTGAAAAAGGAAGCGTTGCAAAAATATCAGGCAAGGAAGGTGAGCTTTTTGAAGGGCCGGCCCGGGTATTCAATGGTGAGTTTGAATTGATCAATGGAATTAACTCTGGAAAAATAAAACCAGGTGACGTAGTTGTCATCACGCATGTCGGTCCGCGGGGTGCTCCCGGCATGCCGGAAATGTTGAAGCCAACTTCTGCGATCATTGGTGCGGGGCTCGGTAAGTCTGTAGCGCTGATAACAGATGGCAGGTTTAGCGGGGGAACACACGGCTTCGTTGTCGGACACATTACACCGGAAGCATTCGATGGCGGTTTAATTGGCCTCGTCAAAGACAATGACCCCATCGAACTGAATGTTGCCACCAAAAAAATGACGCTCAAAATTTCTGAGGAAGAAATCGCTGAAAGAAGAGCTCGTTGGCAACAACCTCCACTCACCGTAAAAAACGGCATCCTGTTTAAATACGCCAGGTATGTAACAGACGCCAGTGAAGGTTGCGTCACGGATGAGTAAACCTGCAATAAGACCATAAAAAATTAAGGAAAGAAAAATTTCTTCGCGAAATAAAACCTGGAGGCCCCAGATAGCCTCGGGCAAATAAAATAAATATTATGGAAGCACTTGAAATCATCGATCAAAAGAAAGCAAGGGAGTCAGCGACCACAATTCCTGCGCCTGTTACTCAACCTGCCGAGACTGTGTCAATCGCAGGATCAAAAGCAGTGTTGGAAGCTTTTGTCGCGGAAGGAGTCGATACCATTTTCGGTTATCCTGGTGGCGCGATCATGCCCATTTACGATGCTTTATACGATTACAACGATCAACTGAAGCACATTCTTGTCCGTCACGAACAGGGAGGCATACACGCAGCACAGGGTTATGCTAGAAGCAGCGGCAGGGTAGGTGTGGTGTTCGCAACTAGCGGCCCCGGTGCAACAAATCTTGTAACCGGTTTAGCTGATGCAATGATCGACAGTACTCCATTAGTTTGTATCACCGGCCAGGTGTTTGCACATCTTCTTGGCACCGATGCCTTCCAGGAAGTAGATGTAATCAACATCACCACTCCCGTAACAAAATGGAACTACCAGGTGACTGATGCTAAAGAAATTCCCTCAGTACTGGCCAAAGCATTTCATATTGCAGGAACCGGCCGTCCCGGACCTGTTTTGATTGACATTACCAAGAATGCGCAACTTCAAAAATTTGATTACGAAGGGTATGTAAAGTGCACGCATATACGCAGTTATCGCCCAAAGCCAATCGTTCGTCCAGAATACATCGCTGAAGCAGCAAAACTGATCAACGAAGCTGAAAAGCCATTTGTCATTTTTGGCCAGGGTGTTATCCTTGGCAAAGCCGAAAATGAATTCAAACAATTCATTGAAAAAGCTGGCTTGCCTGCAGCCTGGACCATTCTTGGTTTAAGTGCTCTGCCGACTGATCATCCGCAGAATGTAGGCATGTTGGGCATGCACGGCAACTACGGCCCAAATGTATTGACCAACGAATGTGATGTGCTCATCGCGGTAGGAATGCGTTTCGATGATCGTGTTACAGGTAGGCTGGACAAGTATGCAAAACAAGCTAAAGTAATTCACCTGGACATTGACCCGGCGGAGATCGATAAAAATGTGAAAGCTGCGGTGCCTGTCTGGGGCGATTGCAAGGAAACCTTACCGATGCTTACTAAGTTGGTTGAATCAAAAAAACATACTGAATGGTTAAACAAATTCGGTGAGTTTACAAAACAGGAACAGGAGGTCGTCATTAACAAAGAATTGAATCCTGATACGGAAGAGTTAACCATGGGCGAAGTGATCAACGTGTTGAACGAACTTACCAATGGTGACGCGATCATCGTTACGGATGTGGGTCAGCACCAGATGGTAGCCTGTCGCTATGCCCGCTTCAACGAAAGCAAAAGTAACATCACGTCAGGCGGAGCCGGAACCATGGGCTTTGCATTGCCTGCAGCTATAGGAGCAAAATACGGCGCACCACATCGTACAGTCGTCGCCGTTATCGGCGATGGCGGTGTGCAGATGACTATCCAGGAGTTGGGTACGATCATGCAGACAGAGATAAATGTAAAGATCTTGATCTTAAACAACCAGTTCCTTGGAATGGTGCGCCAATGGCAGCAATTGTTTCATGACAAGCGTTATTCATTTGTTGACATTGCAAGTCCTGATTATGTAATGGTCGCAAAAGGCTACGGCATTGAGGGACAAAAGATCTCGCAACGCAAGGAGATCAGGACCGCTCTGCAAAAAATGCTTGATCATGAAGGTTCGTATCTCTTGGAGGTTATGGTTGGAAAAGAAAATAATGTTTTCCCGATGGTGCCACAGGGGTGCAGTGTTGCGGAAATCAGGTTATCATAAAAGCTCAGGTTTTATAAAAAGAAACAAATGAAAAAAGAATTCACGATAACAGTTTATACAGAGAACCAGATCGGGCTTTTAAATCGCATTGCGATTATTTTCTCGAGAAGGAAGATCAATATTGATAGTATGAACACGTCACCTTCAGAGATCGAAGGCATTCACCGCTTTACGATCTTGATCGATGAGACGGAAGAGGTCGTTCGGAAAGTTTGTCGCCAGATTGAAAAGCAGGTGGAAGTGTTGAAAGCGTATTATAACACCGAGGAGGAAATAGTATGGCAGGAAATGGCCTTGTATAAAGTGTCAACAGATGAGATTGCAGCCAAGGTAAAAGTTGAACGCTTATTGCGTGAGTGTGGTGCCAGGGCCGTAGCTATCCGGAAAGACTTTACAGTTTTTGAAACCACCGGGCACAGGGAAGAAACGGATAAATTAATCAAGGCCCTGGAACCGCATGGCCTGATTGAATTTGTACGCAGTGCCCGTATCGCAATCATCAAGGAAAGCAAAGGTTTTCATGTTAAGTTGAAACAATTTGAAAACCGCGAGCCCGGAACAGAAGTCGTGGAGAACGAATTTTTGAATCGCCAGGAAGAGGTCTTCAGCATGTGATAAACAATATTCAATAGGAACATAGTATCATTCTTTAACTACCTGAATCATACCAGGATCAAACAAAAAAATAACAATGGCTAATTACTTTAACACATTACCACTAAGGGAAAAATTAAACCAGTTAGGGGTGTGTGAGTTTATGGACAAATCTGAATTTGCGGACGGTGTAAATGAATTAAAAGGAAAAAAGATTGTGATTGTCGGATGCGGAGCCCAGGGGCTCAACCAGGGATTAAACCTGCGTGATTCAGGATTGGATATTTCTTATACGTTACGCAAAGAAGCCATCGAAGCAAAGCGTCAATCCTGGAAAAGTGCAACAGAAAATAATTTTAAAGTCGGTACATACGAGGAGTTGATTCCCGCGGCTGACCTCGTGATAAATCTTACACCGGATAAACAGCATACTTCCGTGATCAGCGCGGTAATGCCGTTGATGAAACAAGGTGCAACTTTGTCTTATTCTCATGGCTTCAACATCGTTGAGGAAGGCATGCAGATACGCAAAGATATTACCGTGATCATGGTGGCTCCTAAATGTCCGGGCTCTGAAGTGCGTGCGGAATATGTTCGTGGTTTTGGCGTACCAACGCTGATCGCTGTGCATCCGGAAAATAACCCGGAAGGGAAAGGATTGACTTTTGCAAAGGCTTATTGTGTCGGTACCGGTGGTCATAAAGCCGGAGTGCTAAAATCATCCTTCGTAGCGGAAGTAAAATCTGACCTGATGGGTGAGCAGACGATATTGTGTGGTTTGCTTCAAACAGGCTCTATCCTCTGCTTCGACAAAATGGTGGAAAAAGGAATCGAGGCATCTTATGCTTCCAAACTGATTCAATATGGTTGGGAAGTGGTAACCGAGGCGCTGAAACAAGGCGGTATCACAGCCATGATGGATAGACTTTCAAATCCTGCAAAGATCAAGGCCTTCCAATTGTCTGAAGAATTAAAAGACATCATGCGTCCCCTGTTCCAAAAACACCAGGACGATATCATGAGTGGACAGTTTTCTAAAACCATGATGGAAGACTGGGCAAATGATGATAAAAATCTCCTGGCCTGGAGAGCACAGACTGGTGAAACTGCATTTGAAAAAACACCTGCAGGCGATATGAAAATATCTGAGCAGGAATATTTTGACAATGGATTGTTGATGGTGGCATTTGTACGTGCAGGTGTTGAATTGGCTTTTGAAACAATGGTAGAGGCTGGTATCAAAGAAGAGTCCGCTTATTATGAATCATTGCATGAAACGCCCCTGATCGCAAACACCATTGCCCGTAAAAAATTGTTTGAAATGAACAGGGTAATTTCCGATACCGCGGAATACGGTTGTTATTTATTTGATCATGCCTGCAAGCCATTGCTCACAGACTTTATGAAGAAGGTCGATTCAAACCTTATTGGTAAGAATTACAATGATGGTAAGGATTCAGGTGTTGATAATAAAACATTGATCGTGGTAAATGAGGTCATTCGTTTTCACCCGATCGAATTGATCGGTTCTGAATTAAGACAAGCGATGACGGAAATGAAATCAATTGTTCCGGCCAATTAAGCTAAACAGGAACACAGTCAGAATTTGAAATAAATGGATAATACTTTTCATAACAACTATTCTCAAGCCGACCTTCTCCAGGAGGAACCGGCGATCAAATCACCGGCGGGTTTGGGTGCCAGCCTCGATTTTATGGCCGCTGCTGCCAGGCTCAAGAGAGTGGTTACCCGCACTCCGCTTATGTACAGTCATAACCTGAGTCGGCAATATCAATGCAATGTTTTCTTAAAAAGAGAAGATCTGCAGGTAGTGCGTTCTTACAAATTGCGGGGTGCTTATAACATGATGAGCAGCCTGCCGCAGGAGAAACTTCAGAAGGGAGTTGTTTGCGCCAGTGCTGGTAACCATGCACAGGGTTTCGCTCACAGTTGTAAGAAACTTAATCTGAAAGGTGTGGTGTTCATGCCGGTGATCACACCGAATCAAAAGATAACCCAGACGAAAATGTTTGGTGAAGATTGGATTGAGATCAAGTTGGTTGGAGATACTTTTGACGATTGTGCCATTGCAGCCAAAGAATTCACCGAAGCCAATGGCATGACTTTCATCCCACCGTTTGATGACTTAAAGATCATTGAAGGGCAGGGGACCGTGGGCATTGAAATTTTGGAAGATCAGCCGGTTGTTGATTATGTTTTTATACCGGTAGGCGGTGGTGGACTTTGTGCCGGCGTGGGTACTTATTTTAAAACTTTTTCACCTGCAACTAAGGTGATCGGACTGGAGCCGGAAGGTGCGCCGAGTATGTATGAAGCACTTAAAGCAGGAGAGCCGGTCACGCTCGAAAATATTGAACGTTTTGTGGATGGTGCATCAGTGAAACGAGTGGGGAATATTTCATTTGCTATCTGCAAAGAAGTGCTTGATGATATGCACCTGGTGGCTGAAGGAAAGGTGTGCAGTACGATCCTAAAACTTTATAATGAAGATGCAATAGTTGTTGAACCGGCCGGTGCTTTGTCGATTGCATCACTGGATGACTACGCAGCGCAAATAAAGGGGAAAAACATTGTGTGCATCATCGGTGGCGGTAACAATGACATCGATCGAATGCAGGAGATCAAAGAACGTTCACTGCAGTACGAAGGGTTAAAACATTATTTCCTGGTTCGCTTCGCACAACGGCCGGGCGCCCTGAAAGAATTTGTGAATCATGTATTGGGCCCACACGATGACATCACGCGGTTTGAGTACATGCAAAAGCACAACAAGGAAACCGGGCCTGCGCTTGTCGGGATCGAATTGCAATCAAAAGATGATTATAAATTATTGTTGGAGAACTTTAACAAATACCAGGTCAACTTTACTGAACTAAGTAAAAATGACAATGTATTTGGATACCTGGTTTAGTTTGCTGTAACGATTGTTTGCTATGCTTCCTGCATTAATACAGCGTGCAGGTTTATGAAATGGTGGAGCTGTTTACCAGAAGCGATTAAATTAATTTAATTTATGAAAGAGAATTTAGGTTTATACGATCCGCAGTTTGAACACGATGCCTGTGGAATTGGATTTGTTGCGAATATCAAGGGCAATAAATCACACCAGCATGTCTCCGATGCTTTGACCATCCTCGAAAATATGGAGCATCGCGGCGCATGTGGATGCGAAACAAACACTGGTGATGGCGCAGGTATCTTTATCCAGATACCGCACGAATTCTTTTTTGACGAATGTGTTAAGTTGGGCGTTCATCTTCCGGCTTTTGGAAAATATGCGGTTGGTGCGATTTTCTTTCCGAAGGAAATCAAGCTTCGCGAAGAATGCCGTGATATTTTTAATCGTGCAGCAGAGAAACTTGGGTTGGAGATTCTAACCTACCGCAGTGTCCCAGTCAACACAGCAGAGATAGGTCCGACCGCTCTTTCTGTTGAGCCTGTAATGGAGCATGTTTTCATTGCCTGCCCTGATCACATCAGTAACTCAATGGACTTTGAGCGCAAACTTTTCGTGTTGCGTAAATATGCGACGCATGTTATAACAAGTACGGTGCGTAAAGATGCGATTGGGTTTTATATCGCTTCTCTTTCCTACAAAACTGTTGTGTACAAAGGCCAGCTAACGAGTAGGCAGGTACGCAATTATTTTCCGGACCTAAATAATAAGAGAGTCGTGTCTGCCTTTGGGTTGGTGCACTCTCGTTTTGCCACCAATACTTTCCCTTCCTGGAAACTTGCACAGCCCTTCCGTTACATCGCACATAATGGAGAGATCAATACGCTGCAGGGTAATTTAAACTGGCTTAAAGCGAGTGAGAAGGGTTTCAATTCGCCATTCTTCAGCAAAGAAGAAATGGAAATGGTGTTACCGCTTATTTCCGGCGTACAGTCGGATTCTGCTTGTCTCGATAACATGATCGAACTCCTGGCTTTGACCGGTCGTTCTTTACCGCATGTTATGATGATGTTGATCCCGGAAGCCTGGGATGAGGACGAAAGAATGGATCCAGCCAAACGTGCTTTTTATGAATACCACGCCTCGATGATGGAACCCTGGGATGGACCGGCTTCCATTTCATTCACTGATGGTAAGATCATCGGTGCAACCCTTGACCGGAACGGGCTTCGTCCTTCCCGCTACTGCGTTACCACAGATGACCGCGTAATCATGGCATCGGAAACAGGTCCTCTACCCATTGATCCGGCCCTCATAAAAGAGAACGGACGGTTACAGCCGGGTAAAATGTTTGTGGTAGATATGGAGCAGGGGAGAATCATCAGTGATGATGAAATAAAAGCAACCATTTGCACGCAAAAGCCTTACGGTGACTGGTTAAATAGATATAAGATTCGCCTGGAAGAATTACCAGAACCAAGGGTGATGTTTACGCACCTTGAAAGTGACCAGATCTTTAAATACCAGAAAGCCTTTGGTTACTCAACCGAAGATCTTGATGAAATTATAGCGCCTATGGCACTCGATGGTAAAGAACCAATCGGGTCCATGGGAACGGATGTCCCGCTTGCCGTATTGAGCGATCAACCACAACACCTGACTTCGTACTTCAAGCAATTATTTGCACAAGTAACCAACCCACCGATCGACCCCATCCGTGAAAGGTTGGTGATGTCGCTGGCCACATTTGTTGGAAACAATGGGAACCTGCTAGAAGAAGACCCTTTAAGCTGCCATACCGTTGCCTTGAAACACCCGGTGCTTTCGAATTATGAATTAGAAAAGATTCGCAGCATTGATACCGGCGTTTTCCAGGCCAAGACTTTGCAAATGTATTACCGCGCTGATGGTAAGCCCGACTCTTTGAAAAAAGGGCTAGACCGTCTTTGCCGTTACGCAGTTGATGCGGCTGAAGACGGATTTGAAGTGTTAATCCTGACCGATCGTTCTATTGATTCAGAACATGCGCCAATACCGTCTTTGCTCGCTACGGCTGCCGTTCATCACCACCTGATCCGTCGCGGGTTGCGCGGAAGTGTGGGGCTCGTTGTGGAAGCAGGAAATGTTTGGGAGGTTCATCATTTCGCCTGCCTTATTGGCTTTGGAGCAACGGCCATTAACCCTTACCTGGCCTTGTCCAGCATCCGGGATATGAAGTTGAATGGAAGGCTGCAAACAGATCTTGACGTAGAACAACTTAAAAAGAATTATACAAAGGCCGTAAATGACGGTTTGTTGAAAGTGTTTTCTAAAATGGGCATCTCAACGTTACAGTCGTACCAGGGAGCGCAGATTTTTGAGATCATTGGCTTAAATAAATCCGTGGTAGACACATATTTTACCGGAGCAATTTCGCGTATCCAGGGACTGGGGCTTGATGAGATCGCCAAAGAGAGCCTGGCTAAACACGCGTTTGCTTTTCCAAAGAAACATATCCCGGTTGACCGGTTACCAGTTGGAGGCATTTACCAATGGAAACGCAAAGGTGAATTTCACCTGTTTAATCCGCAGACCATTCACTTGTTGCAATATTCGACACGTCTGAACGACTATCCAACTTTCAAAAAATATTCTAAACTGGTAAATGAGCAGGGCGAACGGGCCTGCACTTTGCGGAGTTTATTCCAATTCAATCATCACCGCCCCGCGGTATCAATCGACGAAGTGGAGCCGGCAGAAAACATCTACAAACGTTTTGCGACTGGCGCGATGAGCTTTGGGTCAATTTCTCACGAAGCACACAGTACGCTCGCAATAGCGATGAACAGGCTGGGCGGGAAAAGTAATACTGGTGAAGGAGGAGAAGATGAAATTCGTTTTCTACCACTTCCGAATGGCGATTCGATGCGCAGTGCCATTAAGCAGGTGGCATCCGCCCGTTTTGGGGTAACCAGTAACTACCTCACCCAGGCAGACGAATTACAAATTAAAATGGCGCAAGGCGCAAAGCCTGGAGAAGGTGGACAGCTTCCCGGTCACAAGGTTGATGACTGGATCGGTAGAACCCGTCATGCTACACCAGGTGTGGGGTTGATCTCTCCGCCGCCGCACCATGATATTTATTCTATTGAAGACCTGGCGCAACTGATCTATGATCTAAAGAACGCCAATCGTGCAGCTCGCATCAATGTGAAGCTGGTCTCTAAAGCAGGTGTTGGTACAATCGCCGCAGGCGTTGCCAAAGCAAAGGCAGATGTGGTGTTGATCTCCGGCAACGATGGTGGAACAGGTGCATCGCCAATAAGTTCTATTAAGCATGCCGGCCTTCCCTGGGAACTTGGCTTGGCGGAAGCGCACCAGACGCTGGTTAAAAATAAATTAAGAAGCAGGGTTGTTTTACAAACCGATGGTCAGCTAAAAACCGGCAAGGACATTGCGATCGCAACCTTGCTTGGAGCTGAAGAATGGGGGGTTGCAACAGCAGCACTGGTTACCGAAGGTTGTATCATGATGCGCAAGTGTCATTTGAATACCTGCCCGGTGGGCGTGGCGACACAGGATCCGCAACTAAGAGAGCGTTTCACAGGTGATGCCGACCATGTGGTGAACCTGTTTAAATTCTTGACAGAAGAACTGCGTGAGATCATGGCCCAGTTGGGTTTCCGGACCATCAATGAAATGGTTGGCCAGGTTGATTGCCTCGAAGTACGGGAGAACGTAGAACATTGGAAATACAAAAAACTTGATCTCTCCCCAATTTTGTATAAAGAGCCTGCCTCAATTTATACCGGCCTGTACAATAATCAACAACAGGACCATGAATTAGACAAGGTGTTAGATTGGAAACTCCTCGAGGCCGCTAAGCCTGCGCTGGAGAACAAAGAAAAAGTGACGGCTTCCTTCGAGATCAAGAATATTGATCGTACTACGGGAACCATTCTCTCAAATGAAATATCGAAACGCTACCAGTCGGAGGGATTGCCGGATGAAACGATTCACTTCAAGTTCACAGGAACAGCGGGACAAAGCTTCGGCGCCTTTAATACCCGCGGTGTAACCCTGGAGTTGGAAGGTGATGCCAATGACTATTTTGGAAAAGGATTAAGCGGGGCGAAATTGATCGTATATCCATCTTCACGGGCAAGGTTTGTACCGGAAGAAAACATCATCATTGGTAATGTGGCGTTTTACGGAGCTACCTCGGGCCAGGCCTTTATCCGCGGAAAAGCAGGTGAACGTTTTGCAGTCAGAAATTCCGGGGCAAGTGCGGTTGTTGAAGGAGTAGGAGATCATGGCTGTGAATACATGACCGGTGGGAAAGTGGTGATCCTGGGCGATACAGGTCGCAATTTTGCGGCAGGGATGAGTGGTGGAATTGCATATGTGTATGATGTCAAGGGAAGTTTTGACCTGCAGTGCAACAAAGAAATGGTTGATCTGGATCCAGTATCTGATAGTGATAAAGAAGACTTGCTTGAAATGATCGGTAAACATTTCGAGTACACGCGCAGTTCAGTTGCAAGATTTGTCCTGGATGATTTTGAAAACCAACTGAAAAATTTCGTAAAAGTTTTCCCGAGAGATTATAAGAAAGTGCTGGCGAAAAATGCACTAATAGCAAGAGAAGAACTAAAGTCATAATTGCGTTCAGCGCGACAACCAAAACCAATTTGTTTAACAATTATCAACCACTTATTACCAGATCAGTTTTGTAATAAGGTATTTATACAATCATGGGTAAACCAACTGGCTTTTTAGAGCACACAAGAGAACTTCCAACCAAGCGGGCAGCACAGGAGCGGGTAAATGATTACAAGGAATTTGTCAACCGCTACACGGATGAGAAATTAAACCAGCAGTCGGCGCGCTGTATGGATTGCGGTATCCCGTTTTGCCATAACGGATGCCCGTTAGGAAACGTGATTCCAGAATTTAATGACGCTGTCTACAGGAAAAGCTGGAAGGAAGCGTACGATATTCTTTCTTCCACCAATAATTTCCCTGAGTTTACTGGTCGTATCTGTCCGGCTCCGTGCGAAACATCTTGTGTGCTGGGTATTAACCAGCCCGCAATTACCATCGAAGAAATTGAGAAACACATTATCGAAATCGCTTTCGATAAAGGTTACGTACAACCGCAACGCCAAATCACCCGCAGTGGCAAGAAGGTGGCGGTGATTGGCAGCGGACCGGCTGGGCTTGCGGCGGCGGCACAACTTAATTTAGTTGGTCATACCGTAACTGTATTTGAAAGAGATGACCAGCCAGGCGGTTTACTACGGTATGGCATACCTGATTTTAAGTTGGAAAAATGGGTCATTGACCGTCGCATTAAACTGATGGAGGAAGAAGGCGTCATTTTTAAATGTAATGCGAATGTAGGCGTGAACGTTAGTATCAGTGACCTTTTGCGTGAATACCAGGCAATCGTGCTGGCAGGCGGGTCGACAGTTCCAAGAAATTTGAACATTCCGGGCCGTGAATTAAAAGGCGTTTACTATGCGATGGAATTTTTGAAACAACAAAATAAGCGGGTTTCGGGTTTCGGACCAGGTGAGCAGGATATTTTCGCTACGGGAAAGAATGTTGTGGTGATTGGCGGCGGCGACACTGGAAGTGACTGTGTAGGAACTTCGAACAGGCACAAGGCAATCAATATTACTCAATTTGAATTACTGCCGAAACCCCCGGCCGACCGGACAATGGTAATGCCGTGGCCAACATACCCCATGCTGTTGAAAACAACTTCTTCACACGAAGAAGGCTGTGAACGCAAATGGGCAGTTTCAACCAAGGAATTCATTGGCGACGAAAAAGGGAACTTAAAGGCCATCATTATGGTGGACCTGGAATGGAAAACAATAGATAACAGGCCGCAGTTTGTTGAGATCAAAGGCAGTGAGCGCAAGGTTCCCTGCGAGTTGGCCCTGTTAGCAATGGGATTTGTACATCCACAGCATGAAGGGTTAATTGGTGAACTGGAAGTTGAACTCGATGAGCGCGGGAATGTACGGGCGTCAGAGAAATCATACCAGACAAACATTTCGAAAATTTTCACTGCCGGGGATATGCGCAGGGGACAGTCCCTGGTCGTTTGGGCAATCAAAGAAGGACGAGATTGCGCTCAAAGAGTGGACGAATTCCTGATGGGAGAGTCTTTACTAGAGACAGCAGATGACAATGCCATTTCCCGGTATTTACATTAATCCTTGATATCATTTTTTCTTACAGCCATCTATCCAGATGGCTTTTTTTATGTGTTGAGGTCAGGGTAAACCCAACGCATATACGCAAAAAAAACTAAGTTTTACACATAAATCAAAATCGGTTTGACTGGGATCCCTACGATTAGATTCTGAACAAAATGCCCATTTTATTGCGATTTGTATAGATATCCCTCCTAACTGTTTACAATTTTAAAGGTAATCTCAATATTGTTTAGAAGCCATTATAAACATTATAATAATAAATATATGAATATAATTGAGTTTTGGTGCCATGATTTGAGTATTTTTACTAAAGATTATTAAATAACAAATAAATTATATATTTAAGTTAATCAAAAACTAAACAGTAAAGCAAATGAGTAAAATCACCACCAAATCAATTATACCCTTTGTGGTACTAGTTGCACTAGCATTGGCAGCCGCTTTTATAAAGCCGGAAGCTGATTACGTTCCAAGCGCTACCGAAACACCTTACAGTGCTTCAGATATTGCCTGGGTATTAGTGTCGAGCGCCCTGGTATTTTTAATGACACCAGGACTTGCCTTCTTCTACGGAGGAATGGTAAATCGTAAGAACGTCATTTCAACAATGATTAAAAGTGTTGTTGCTGCTGGCGTGGTTGGCGTTTTATGGATCGTGATTGGATTTAGTTTAAGTTTTGGAGATTCACTCGGAGGTATCATCGGTGATCCCCGTACATTCCTTTTCTTCAAAGGTGTGAAATCTCATGCTTCATGGGTGGGAGCTACCTCCATTCCATTAACCTTGTTTGCACTGTTCCAGTTAATGTTCGCGATCATCACTCCAGGTTTGGTAGTGGGAGCAGTTGCTGAGCGTATCAGGTTTACTTCCTACGTAGTGTTTATTGTTTTATTCAGTTTATTAGTATATGCACCTGTTGCTCATTGGAGCTGGCATCCAGAAGGTTTCCTGGCTAAAATGGGTGCCTGGGATTTTGCGGGTGGTACTGTTGTACATATAACCGCTGGCTGTGCTGCACTT
>JAURWD010000264.1 GCA_030655145.1 Ferruginibacter sp. | reverse complement strand
CAACACCCATTGGTATGCATCAAATGCAGTTGCATGGGCTGCAGGAAATTTATGTTCTGGTCCTTTCGGGTATTCCACGGATACTACCACCGCGCCTGCCTGTTCACAAAGTCCCTGGGCACTTGAGCCGTACACATTGATATCAGCAATTACCCAGCCGCCACCATGATAGTATACGATCACGGGATACGGCGCAGTTCCCTGCTTCGGTGTATAAATGCGAATGTTCGTTGTGCCCTTGCTTACCGGGATATTTTGTCCAATAGTGTCGCATTGCGCTGCAGGCATGGCGATGTTATTATCACGCATTACCGCCATCACAGCATCGGCAGGTGTAGGTTGCATGCGGGCTTCTTTTGCATCGAGGCTTTCAATTGGTTTACCGCCAAGGCTGGCAAGTTTTTCCATCACTACCTGCATTTCAGGTTTGATGGATGGGCCCCATTCCGGAGCCGCGCCTGCTGGTTTTAAGCTGACTTCTTTTTGTTCGGTCGTAACGGTTGTGGTCGTGTCTTTGTCGGTCGTCGTTGTGTCTGCTGTGTTGTTATTACAGGAAAATAGCAGCATGCCGGATAATGATAATGCAGCTGCGAGTTTAATTGTTTGCATATATGTTTTTTTCTTCTTTAAAAACAATAAGCCCGCCACACTTAGCAGAACCTGAAACAAACCTGGCGCATCGAATATTGTAGAGCAACTTACTCAAGGCTCACTCTCGTTGAGAAGGCGTGCGTACAAACTGGTGGAATTGCTGCGCAGGACGGGGATAGGCAAGGAACAGGAGCGATGGACGAAGTGGCGTGAATGTTGTACCCATACTCCTGATAAAACATGTGTATGCAAACTGGTAAAAGAGTTTCTGAAAAATCGCTGTCTCAAAAAACGATTGTTATCACCGGCGCTTCGAGTGGTGCAGGCAGGGCTGCTGCCTTGCGTTTCGCCGCCCATCATTGTTATCTTGTGCTTGCCGCAAGAAATACAGAAGTACTAAAAAGTGTGGCTGAAGATTGTGAGGCTCTTGGTGCAACAGTGCTGGTTGTTCCAACGGATGTAACAAATGTGGAGGCCGTTGAAGCGCTTGCAAAGCGTGCTGCTGAGTTTCGTCAGGGGATCGATGTGTGGGTAAATAATGCCGGCGTCCTGGCCGTAGGAGCACTCAATGATACGCCAATGGCGGTGCACGAGCAGGTGATCAAAACCAACCTGGTGGGTTATATACATGGAGCCTACGCGGCGCTTCCATATTTTAAAAAACAAGGACAGGGTATCATCATCAATAATATTTCTGTTGGTGCGTTTTTACCGGTTGCTTACGGAAGCAGTTATTCTGCCAGCAAGTTCGGATTGCGTGGATTTTTTGAATCCCTGCAAAGTGAACTTTCTGCGTTTCCGGAGATCCATGTATGTAATATGTACCCGGCATTTTTAGATTCTCCGGGTATTCAGCATGCGGCAAATTATACTGGTGTTTCACTTAAGCCCGCGCCACCGGTTTTCGATCCGATGCACCTGGCAGACGCTATGGTTCAACTGGCAGAGCATCCAACACGGTCCACTAACGTACACGCGGTAACGCCGTTGTTTAAGTTGGGTTATGCTTTGTTCCCCCGCCTTACCGGTACCATTATGGAGAAAGTAATGCGGACGTATTTTGGTAAAGCGGCCGCGATCGCTGCGACCAGCGGTAATGTATTTGAAACTGTCGCCTATGGTAACTCTGTGCATGGTGGGTGGAATAATTCTCTTGACGTCGAGGCACGAAAGCGATCAATGGTGAAAGGCCTGGTGGTAGCAGGTGTGTTGGCAACTGGCATCTTTTTATTAAAAGCTAAAAAATCCTGGTTGTAAGCCTAAGACCTTTTATTCTTTTAGATTTTTTACGTAACATTTAATTTGCCCAGTGAACATACTGTTCGCCGATTTTTTTATCCCGAGGGAATGTAGTTTTCAAATATTTCTGTTTAGAATACCTGTAAAGTTTTTTTTAAATGATATGCGGTTGTAATCAGTGCCAAAAGCAAAATTTTTTCCTTCTCAAAAAAATCAAGTCGCGGTTCCTCGATCGCGGGAGCTCCCTAATTAGTCAGCTGCTATTCAAGCCAAATAAAAATTTTTTTCCTCCCTGTTCTCTTCAACCTTTTTCTTTTTGCGTAAGTAGTTTTCCCGATGCGGGATAAGAAGAGCAAATGACGCAGAATACTTTTGCAGCTTTATCACCCACTCGGTTCCCCCGATTAAACTACCTTTCAGATGTACAAATGCTTACACATTGTTTCAACTTACGGGCGTAGTTATTTGGTTAGGAAGGAAGAAAAAAAAACAGCGGGCCGCAAGTTCCAAAATCAGCCTGGGGGGAGATCCTCACCTTGCGAATCAACCCTTTATCCCCGGCTCATAGTTCCTTTCCTAAGACAACGCAGTTACCAATTGGAAACCGTCCTTTGAACGGATACTCGTTGCCTATGGTTAATTTTGCATCGCTATTGAAATCCCGGCGGAGCATGAACCAGTTCTAAAATCTCCGTTCGGTTACTCTTCAGTAGCAATGTAGTTTATGGAAATCGGTATTGACAGTTTCGCCGCCATGATGAGTGGCAACAAAGTAAAAGCCATCAGTGACGCGGATGCAGTGGCACAATTACTCGAGCGCATTCAACAGGCGGACGCTGAAGGACTGGATATTTTTGGGATTGGTGAACATCACCGGAAAGGCTTCCTCGATTCGGCGCCCACCTTGATCCTTGCTGCTGCGGCTGCCCGAACAAAACAAATTCGTTTAACCAGCGCCGTTACTGTGCTTAGTGCGGCCGACCCGGTACGGGTTTTTCAAAATTTTGCTACGCTCGATTTGTTGTCGGCGGGCCGCGCCGAGATGGTGGTGGGCCGCGGTTCTTTTATTGAATCTTTTCCTTTGTTTGGATATAAGCTTGAAGACTACGATAGCCTCTTTACTGAGAAGTTGGATCTTTTATTGCAGATCCGTTCCAATGAATTTATCACCTGGTCCGGGAAATTTCGCCCGGCGCTTTCCAACCAACCTATTTATCCGCGTCCAATCCAGGATCCTTTCCCGATCTGGCTTGGGGTAGGTGGAACCCCGCAATCTTTTGTGCGGGCAGGTATGTTGGGGTTGCCACTGATGGTCGCGATCATTGGTGGTGAAACACACCAGTTTAAACCGCTGGTTGATCTTTACCGGCAAGCCGGAAAGGAGGCAGGATTCAAACCCGAACAACTAAAAGTAGGTATTCATTCATTGGGCTATGTTGGCAAGTCGACCGATGCCGCATTTGATGAATTTTATCCTGGCTATGCCGAATCGATGACAAGGGTAGGGCGGGAGCGTGGCTGGCCACCGATGACCCGGTCCAGGTTTGAAGCGCAGGCGGGGCCAACCGGTGCATTGCTTGTCGGAAGTGCCGAAGACGTAGCAGCAAAAATTTTGCGCCATTCAAAAGCCCTGGGTGGTATCGATCGCCTGACCTTCCAGATGGACACAGGAGAATTGCCACATGAGAAATTGATGGAGTCCATTGAGATCATCGGCCGAGAGGTACGGCCCCTGGTGAATGCATGATGCTGAAACAGTCAGGTTTAAATTTTTCTTACTGAAGTGTTGTTGATGTTGGTTTTCTTTCGAAGCTGGAACGCTCTACAGCCTTTCTTTGCTTATATGTCCAGAATTTTTCAGGACAAACTTATTCGCAAATTTTATCGGACTCTAATCGTTATTGAAAATCTTTGACCGAATCTCCCAAATCGTATACGCGTACCTGGTACTTCAGGATTGAATTTATCAGCGAGCTCCCGATGGCGCTGCGGTAGCCACCGGCGCAATGCACTACCATCGGTTTGTCTGTCGGAAGTTCATGCACCCTCCATCTTAGTTCGTGTAAAGGAATTGAAATGCTGTTGGCAAATATTTTTTTCTCTGTTACTTCCGGTTCGTTTCGCACATCAACAATGGTAAAATCAGCCTGGTTTTTTTTGAAAGATTCCAGGTCAAGCAAGGGCTCTGTGTATTCACCAAATGCCACAGTGAACGCAGCGTTGATTTGCTCCTCATAGCCAATCGCTGCGGCACGTTTCACCAACTCTTTTATTTGTTCCGTTGATTCACCTGCCAGGTGAAAAGCTTCGCCCGGTTGAACGATACTGCCCAGCCAGGTATCAAACTTCAGTCCTTCCATAATGTTGACCGAATTTTCAAGATGTCCTTGTTTATAGATCTTTTCGTTTCTCGCATCTATGATCATCAACTCCTGTTTTAGAAAACTGGTATCGGTTTGCTTATTTATTCCTGGTAATATTTTTACCGCCCGGATAGCTTTTTCGAATGGTGGCGCTCCCTGTTGATTTAGCTTGACAGCAAAAGGAAAATAAGCAGGTACAAATGGTTGATCCTTTAGCAAACTGTCCACGAATTCTTCCTCGCTCATGGGCTGCAACGACCAATTTGCTTTTTTCTCGGCACCCATCGTGCTACTCGGTGCGTCACCCAGCGCTTTGCCACACAGTGAACCTGCTCCGTGGGCCGGATAGACCAGCACCTCGTCTGCGAGCGGCAATAGTTTATTTCGTAAAGACTGGTACATGGCTGTTGCCAAATGAATTCGTGAAGAATCGGTTTCCTCTTCTCTTAGATCTGGCCGGCCGCAGTCGCCGACAAAGAGTGTGTCGCCTGAAAACAAGGCGTGCTGCTTTCCACCTGTTTCGAGCACGATGGAAATACTGTCGGGCGAATGGCCCGGTGTATTCAATGCGGTGAGTGTTATTTCACTGAGGTGAATTTGTTGGCCCTCCTCAAAACCTGTGTGCGGATAGGTAGCGCCTGCAAGGCCGCTGGTGTAGATGGCCGCGCCGGTAAGCTGGCTAAGTTCCAGGTGTCCGCTGATGAAGTCTGCGTGCGGGTGTGTTTCAATAATGCCGATGATTGTGGCTCCCTGCTCTCTCGCATAGTCGAGGTAGGGCTGGGGATCGCGAGCTGGATCTATAACAACTATTTTGTGTTCTTCATCGCTAAATACTGCATAGCTGAAATGGGCGAGGGGTTTGTCTTTCCATTGTTTTATCTGCATGCACGGGTTGTTTTGTTGGCAAATGTCCTTGTTATTTAGAAAAGAAGTTGTGGTACTTGTCACATTGCATTCTTTAACTGAAAACTATTTCAATGATATGTGTAAATAATTATGCCGGATAAATTGCTAAATTAATTAGCAATTACTACTTTGCAGGCATATGGAATTCTGGATAAAGATTCGGACGGGCAACCGGATGGTTAATTTAAAAGTCGTCCGCGTCTCAATAAACCGCGAGTGGGAGATCTACCGCATCCTCGGCCGCGACCGAAGCATATTGGTTCAAAGTAACCGGCCCTTTCTCCGCAATGTGAAGGGTTTGAAAACGGTGCGTCCTGAATGGAAGTTGGTGGAGGGGTCGGTGCGGTATCAATCTTATTTTGAAGATGCGATTCGGCAGATTATGGAGCAGGTTGATAAGTAAATTTTTTGATTTTTATTTGATATCGGTTTGTAAATTATTGGGTGTAGAATTTTTTTCTTTTAGATTGTTGGTTGTATTCTTTGCTGTTTTTGATGATAGCTAAGGCTTTTTTTATTAGTCCTGTTGGTGATATGTTTTTCTGTTTTTGTTGTTCGATAAAGTTTTTACTTCGCCGCATTCCCCTCTTCCCTCCCGATGCATCGGGACGTCGTTGCTACGGCGCTGCTTTCGCTTTTTTGAAAAATCTCGCTGACG
>JAURWD010000249.1 GCA_030655145.1 Ferruginibacter sp. | reverse complement strand
CGTCCACACCGGCAAAAATTTCAACACCGTCGAAATTGGAATGGTGAGTATAGCACCGGCAAGTGCCGCAGCAGCGGTAGTGCGCTTCCAGAAAAATCCGAGCAGGAAAATAGCCAATACGCCCGGTGAAATAAAGCCGACATACTCCTGGATAAATTGGTATGCCTGGTCCAGCGATTTTAACGCCGGTGTTACGATGGCAGCGATGACCATAGATACCACAACGGCCCAGCGGCCCACCAATACCATCTTTCGTTCGCTGGCTTCTTTATTAAAATACTTTTTATAGATGTCGAGTGAAAAGATCGTGGAAATGCTATTCGCTTTCCCCGCCAGGGAAGCTACGATGGCCGCCGTTAATGCTGCAAAGGCAATCCCTTTTAACCCGGCGGGTAAGAGGTTCATTAATGTAGGATACGCATGGTCGGGTTTAATTGTTCCGGCTGCATCCGACATCTCCGCTTGAAACAAGCCTTTACTATGCAACACATACATGACGATACCTGGCAGCACCGCAATAACGGGAACGAGTAGCTTCAAAAATGCAGCGAATAAAATCCCCTTACGGGCAGTTACGAGATCTGCGCCCAGCGCACGTTGAACGATGTACTGGTTACATCCCCAGTATGCCAGGTTGTTGATCAGCATACCACCGATTAACACAGATAGCCCCGGTAGTTCCTTATAATGCGGGTTTGATTTATCGAAGATCATGTGGAAATGAGTCGGCGCTTCTTTTCGCAGGATCGATAAGCCTTTAAAGATATCCTCGCCAAAGCCATATTGCTCGGACAAAAGGGACAGTGCGAGGTAGGTGGTAACGAGGCCTCCAAGGATAAGCACGGCGACCTGCACGACATCCGTATACCCGATCACTTTCATTCCGCCAAGGGTAACAATCATCGAGAAAATACTCAACCCCACAATTGCCCATTCAAAATTCACCGGAGAAATTGAAGAGATGGCAAGTGCACCCAGGTAAATGATCGAAGTGAGGTTAACAAATACATACACCAACAGCCAGAATACCGCCATCACGGTACTCACTTTATCGTTGTACCGCTTAGACAAAAACTGTGGCATGGTAAAAATGCGGTTCTTGAGGTACACGGGTATGATGAAAATAGCCACGATGATCAAGGTTGCGGCCGACATCCATTCATAGGTTGAAATGGCGAGCCCGAGCGCAAAGCCAGAACCCGACATGCCGATGAAATGTTCTGCAGAAATATTCGAAGCAATCAGCGAGGCGCCGATAGCCCACCAGGTGAGCGATCCTTCTGCCAGGAAAAAATCTTTAGAGCTGGCAGTTGTTGATTTTTTGCGATGATAAATATAATAGCCATAAGCAGAGATCGCGATAAAATAGACAAAGAAAACAAGGTAATCGGCAGTTTGTAATTTATTCATCAGCAATGATTAGTTAAGGAACCTTGAAAAGGTTATACCTGGAGCGTTATGAAAATGTTTAAAAAGCAATATACAACTGAAACGACTGTTTTCATCAATTGGCCCAGGTGCGCTGGCCTGGGTTGTTTCTAAAATTTTCGTGGCTGTGTTGAATTTCCTTCAACCCTAAAATCCATCGGCCTACCTGCTATTTTTTTAGCTCCACTTTATATATAATTTTCCCGGCATCGTCGATCGTTTGTACCAGTATACCACTCTTACTCATTGAGAACAACATGTAACCATAAGCGGATGCCGCCAACCTGCTTTCCGGCACTAATTTCACTGGTGTTTTTTCTGATGCCGCGCCGGAAATAAAATGATGAGTTTTGCCTTCGGGCTTTAAGTATTGCAGGCTGTGTTCATGGCCGGACAAGTAAACATCAACGCCATATTTGTCCAGCACCGGCTTCAGCGTATTCCGGATCGCCTTTGTATCGTAGCCTTCTGTTCGATTTCCGCCGGTAAACATCGGGTGATGCCCCACCACGATCTTCCATTTTACATTAGGGGAGGTCGTACTTAATAAATCTATTAGCCAGCGTTTCTGCGCAGCAGAATCCTGGGATCGCACATTCGGACCATATTCAGCATTTTGGTAAAATTCCGGGATCAAAGGATTGGTGTCAATGAACGCGATCAACACCTGTTGTGTGGTGTCGCCAGCCAGGGCAAACTTTTTAGCGTAATACCGGGCCGGCATTTTCCAGCGACGACTGATCTTTGAATAGGCGACCTGGGCGTCTGGATTTGATTTGTAATCATGATTACCTAAAACGAGGTACCAATCCCATTGCAAGGAAAACGCCGTATAAATATCTTCAAAGGAATATTTAAATAAAGGGTCTTGTTCACTGACCACGCCACTGGGGTAAAAATTATCGCCGGTAGAAATGATGAACTGGACTCCCGCAGCCGCTGCCGTTTTTCCCATCTGGGTAGCAACCAATTTCTGATGGTCGGCTCCATTTCTTCCCCAATCGCCCATGGCAATAAAATTTAAAGCACCAGGCTGAAGGGTAAGGCTGTCTTCTGTACCATTGAAACCCGTGTCGCCCTGAATTAATACCTGTGCCGGGGTGCTATAAGCAATGCAGAAGAATACCAAGGAACAAAATACAAACTGGGGAAATGTTGAGCGCATGCATAAAGTTATGTGCTGCAGAAACAGCAGGGTAAATAAAGCCTGGTGCGTTTGCACCGGGACTTCAGATCTAAATTACCGGTTGTTTAATAACCCGGATTTTGCGTAAGGTTACTATTCAATTGAATGGCTGGAGTTGGTATCGGGAACAGGCGGCGCGTAATATCCGAATCTGTTTTAACTCCCCACTGGCCTTCGTATTTTCCAAACCGGATCATGTCGTTGCGGTGCCAGTTTTCAGAAGCCAGCTCGCGGCTTCTTTCTTCATACACATTTTCTAAGGTCAGATCTGTGAGCGCTGTTGTTCCGCGAATTGTTCGTACAGCATTCACCATGGAAAGCGCTGTTTGACCACCCGTGGCCGGAGCGCCACGCAAGATTGATTCAGCCTTGGTGAGCAGGATATCAGCGTACCTGAAAATTGGAAGGTCGGTATTTTGGTTACGTGTAGTAGATGTACTGTCAGGATAAAACTTGTTCAGGCGGTAGCCCATGGACCAGGCTTTTAAATCATTTCCCAGGTCAAAAATCGCGGGCTTTTTTACAACGATCTCGGGTGTAAATTCCAGGTGATAACTTAATGCCGCATTCGCGTCAGCGCCGGTATAATCTTCGTCGTAGCCCTTCTTCGTCGTGTTGATGATAACCGGGCTGCCATTGAAATAATATTGTTTGCCAGTGAGCCACATGGTATTCCTGATGTCATTTGGTTGGTTAAACAACGCGTAAAATTGTGGCAGCGTGCTCATGGGGCCGCTTGGTGTGTAATTCAGGCTGTACTTGTTTCTCATTACAACTCCGTTGTAAAGATTATACCGCGGGTAAAACATATAACCCGCATTGAAAGAAGCATCATAAGGAATCGCGAAGATGAATTCTTTGATCTGCGGTCCGTTGTTGGGGCGGAACATTGCAAGGTAATTGCTCTCGAGTGCGTACTGATTAGAATTGATGATACTGTCGCTCATGGCAACCGCATCTGCAAACCTTGCTGTGCCGGTGTAAACTTCTGCATTAAGGTACATTTTTGCCAGGGCTGCAAACGCAGTGTATTTATTCGGACGACCGTAGGTGGTGATGCCAGCCTTGTCGCTCAGGGTTGGCATGGCCTCCTTGAGTTCTTTTTCTATGAATGCAAACACATCTTTTCGTGGCGTCGTCACTGGTCGTGTAGTATCGCCAAACGCTGTGACAACCGGTACATTTCCGAATATGTCCATCATAAAAAGATAGGCGATGGCTCTCATCGAACGCAATTCAGAGATGCCTGTTTTCTTCGCATCCGAGTCTGGTCCTTTTTCTATAAGGAACAGGTTTTGATTGCTGTTGCTGATCACGCTCGTCAGCCAGTTCCACACGTCATTTACGAAGCCGTTATTTTTATCATAAGTGTGCTTGTGTAATTGTTCATAGCGCTGACCATCGTACCAGTTACCACCTCTTGCCGGCATGATGGCTTCATCAGTCGTGATGGATTGCAGGAACCAGTAGGAGGTTGAGTAGCTGCCGCGGAAAGCATTGTAGGTAGGACCGGCAGCCTGTACAAATTGCTGAGCGGTTGTCGGAAAGTTTTCCGGTGTAAGCTGCGTCGATACCGGCAGATCCAGTTTGTGACAGGAGGTCATCACAGCTGAAGCAGCTAACACTATTGTAAGATTTCTAAATATATTTTTCATTTCAACACATTTTAATGATTAGAGAGAAACATTTACGCCCAACAAAAAGGTCCTTGTTTTAGGATAGAAATTGTTTGCATCCACACCGGGAGCAATGCCACCCATGTTTACTTCAGGATCAATTCCTTTATACCCCGTGATGGTGAACATATTGGTTCCGGAAACATACACCCGCAAACCCTTGATCGTTTTTCCCCCTTTGATCACTTTGTAACCCAGCGTAAAGTTGTCGAGTCGCAGGTAGCTGCCATTTTCTATGAAGCGATCGGAATAGCGATACGACTGGTCGGCCAGTGATTCAGACACAACCTCGACAGGGATATTGCTGGTAACTGCCGTAGATGGGCGATACAAGTCAGCGAGGGTAACATTAAAGATCTTATTTCCAAGTACTGACCGGAAGAAGACATTCAGGTCAAAATCTTTGTAGGTAAAAGTGTTAGCCCAGCCAAGTAATAACTTCGGCTGTGCGTTACCGGCAGCAACCCGATCGGTAGTGATGTTAGGCGTTGTAGTCAGTCCCCCTTTTGTGCTGTTGTATTGCGAAATGTTGTTCGCGTCTTTTCCTGCATAATCCAGGGTAAAGAACTGGCCAATGGGGCTACCTGCAACCAGGATCATCAGGTTAGAACCGGTTTGGCCCTGCCCATCCGGCTGTACATAAAAGACCGTATCTCTTTTAAATAATTCATTCGAAAGGCTCAGCAGTTTATTGCTGTTATGTGCAGCGTTAAAAGTTGTGCTCCAGGTGAAATTTCTGCCAGAAACCGGCACTGCATTCAGGGTTAACTCGATGCCTTTGTTTTCCATAGCACCCACGTTTGCCGTGAATAATCCAAAGGGATATTGCAGTGTACTTACCTGGTAGGTATAAATGAGGTCGGTTGTTTTTTTCTTATACACATCAATGCTACCGCTGATCCGTGCTTTCGCAAAGGCGAAGTCTAAACCAAGGTTTGTGGTAGCCGTTTTCTCCCATTTCAAATCAGGATTTTCATTCTGTAAAGCACCAAGTGCAGAAGTGTTTACACCATTGTAATAGAAGCTTCCAACATTACCATAGATGAGGCGGGAGGTCAATGGGTAGATGCCAAGAGAATTACCTGCAACGCCATAGCTGGCCCTTATTTTTAAGTCGCTGAGCAACCCTTGTTTTGCCATAAATTCTTCGTCGATCAGGCGCCAGGCCAAACCAACAGACGGGAAGTAACCCCATTGTTCGTTTTTCCCAAAAATAGAAGCGCCATCACGCCTTACAGAAGCCTGGAGAAGATATTTCTTCTTGAAGTCGTAGTTAACACGGGCAAAGTCGGAGATAAGGCGGATCTGCTGATAGTTGTCACCGCCATAATCCACGCGGAAGCCGGTTACGCCGTAAGGATTACCGAGGCCGAGATTGTTGTAGGATACATCATCAGAAGGGAAGTTGGTAGAACTCGCCTGGAAACCCTCGCCATTGATGCTTTCCTGCCAGGAATAACCAACCACTGCATTTACTGCATGTTCACCGAATTTTTTGTCCCAGGTAAGAAAGGTTTCCAGGATCTTGTTGGTGTTCTGATACGCATTGCGGTAAGCAATACCATTGGCACCTTCCAACCGGATGAAGGATGGATTCGCCGGGGGATCCGGCGTGCTGCGAACGTTGTTGTAGTTGGTGGTGTAGTATTTGTTATAATATGCGCCATAGTTTGATTGGAAGCTTTGGTACGAAAGATTTACATCATACGTAAGATTAAAGGGCAGCTTCACCTGCGTATTAAACGAGCCAAGAAGGTTGTTGTATTTCGACCTTTCCTTGGCATTGTTCTGCATTGAAACGGGATTGTAATAACTTGTTTGATTGAAGTTTTCATAAAACGAACCATCAGGGTTTCTCACTGGTACCGTTGGCAGGTACGTCAGCGATTGGGCCAGCACTGTGTTCCGGTAAGGAACCAGGTCGGCGGTTGTTACCGAGTTAGTAACGGAAAGGGTCATACGCAAATGATCATTCAAAGCTTTTTGCTCAATGGCCAGCCTCGCAACAACACGATTGAGGTTGCTGGTTTCCATGATACCTTCCTGGTCAAAATAGTTGATGCTGGCATTATAAATGGTGCTTTCCGTACCCCCACCAATTGATATGTTGTGATTTTGAGAAACGGCAGTTTCACGCTGAACTTCTTTTTGCCAATCTGTATTGGCGCCTTTATCATTGTCGGGTGAAAGTCCTGATCCACTCGAAGTGAGGAAGCTTCGCAATTGGTTTGCATCCATCATTTCATACCTGTTCGACACTTTTTCCATGCCCACGTACCCATTGTAATTTAGCATCACCTGGCCTTTGCGTCCTCTTTTCGTGGTAATCATAATTACACCGTTGGCAGCACGGTTTCCATAAATAGAAGCGGCAGCGGCGTCTTTCAACACATCCATACTGGCAATATCATCCGGTGCTACAGCTGAAACGTCGGCTCCAACAACGCCATCAATTACAAACAGCGGTGACTGGGCGCCCTCCCGTAATGTGGAAGCACCGCGAAGAATGATCGCAGAGTTCCTGGTTGGATCCCCGCTTTTGCTGATGTTCAATCCCGCTACTTTACCTTGGAGTAGCTGGCCTACATCACTGATGGGACCGCGGTTGAGGTCTTCGGATTTTAGGGTTGAGATTGAACTCGTGAGTGCTTTACGCGATCGGCTTCCATAACCTACTACCACAACGTCCGTCATAGAGGTGGTGGCTTCAGTTAGTGAAATATTGTAAGTTGCTTCGCTGGTCACCGGTATTTCTTTCGGCACGAAAGAAACGGAACTAAGCACAAGTACGTCACCAGCTTTAGCAGCGATACTGAATGCGCCTTCGTTGTTGGTAGCTGTAGATTTCTTTGTGCCTTTCACCATGACGGTTACGGCGGTGGCAGGCGCACCCTTGGTATCCGTAACACTCCCGGAAATTCTGCGCTCCTCCTGGGCCAGCGCCAAATTGAAGGGTTGAATAATGAGCAGGAGGAGGAACGAAAACAAATTGCTCTTTTGGCATTTTAGTTTTGGAAATCGCATTCTAGTTTGTTTTATAAGTTTACAATAATGGCAATAGGATATTGGTGCACAACAGGGCAGCAGGTTGCGAAACCAACTTCTGATGTACAATGGTGCGGAGAATAAAAGCCTTAGGTTTTCTAGAATTTCAGATTTGCCGGTAGGTACTTTGCAACTAAGTCCTGGTAGTAAGGTTTTAATTCAGCCCAGGTTTTTTGATTAGGATTTTTTGAGTACAGGTCATAAGGATTGAAGAGGGCGACCCATTTAAACATTTCGTGATCGTGCGGGCTCATCAGGTGATCGTATGCGTTCTCGCGGTGCTGAGAATAAAACGAATGATAGCGCAGCATATATAAACCCGGCTCCGGGATATAATCTTTCATCATGTGGTACACATACTCATCATGTCCCCAGGACATGTGAACATTATCAAGCCCGCAGTTTTGTGTGTACACGCCAAGTTTAGTGTTATATTTTTCGTTGGCGAAATCCGGGTTGTTCACAAAAAATTCCGGATAAACGATCTTGTCGGAGTAAGCACAACCAACGGGAAAGGTATCACCTACAACAGCCCACTGTGGTTCGCCGAACAGGCAGAGCACCTTGCCCATGTCATGGATCAATCCAACAAGTACCATCCAGTCTGGATGCCCGTCATTGCGAATGGCTTCTGAAGTTTGCAGCAGGTGCTGCATCTGGTCAAGATCTGTATCGGGGTCAGAATCATCTACTAACTGGTTGAGAAAATCAAAGGCGCTCCAGATGGGCATTTCCCTTTTATCAAATTTGAGGTAGTCAGCCCTTTTTTCCATGACAAAGTCATAAGACTGGTAGGTATGATTCAGGCGGTAAAATTCCTTTACGCCGTCCCTTGCAGGCTCTTCGTAATTGCGAAATTCTTCTTCAGACTTGTCTTTATTGATCTGTGCCGGATCAGGATAACGTTTGATCACATCTTCTTCCCATTCGTCGAGGCTTGTAAGTGGAACAGGGTTTACGTCGGCAATAGAACTTTCATTGGCAATCATAACAAGCAATTAAATAATGAATAAATTATTTACCCTGCTAAAATGCGATTTTTCCGGCAGAGCAGCTTGCTTTTCGGCGCATTTATTTACTTAACCGGTTAAGTAAATAGTCGATATTTGAAGTTGAAATTTTCCCAATCAACAAGTACGCGACATGGGCAACATAACAATCAGGATGTTAGCCAAAGAATTAAATCTTTCTACTGCAGCCATTTCAAAAGCGTTGCGGGACAGTCATGATATCAGTGCTTCCACCAAGGAACGTGTGCTGGCCCTTGCAGCAAAATTAAATTACGTTCCTAACCCGTATGCAGGGAGTTTGCGTCGACGCAAAAGCAAAACGATTGCCGTGGTAATTCCAGAAGTTGCCAATAGTTTTTTTTCCATTGCGCTCAATGGGATCGAGGCTGTCGCGATCGAGAAAGGCTATCATACCCTGATTTATCTAACGCATGAAAAGCTGGCGCGGGAAAAGGCGATCCTGCAGGATCTGCAAAGTGGTCGCGTGGACGGGGTGATCGTGTCTATCACCCTCGAGACAACCTCGGGCGAGCATTTCCGGGCGTTAGCCTCCGGGCAGGTACCGTTGGTATTTTTTGACCGGGTTTGTGAAGAAATCGAAACGGCGAAGATCATAACCGATGATTTTACAAGTGGGTATAATGCCACCAGTCACCTCATTGAGTGTGGGTGCAAAAATCCTGCGCTCTTGTCTGTCTCAAATAGCCTCTCGATCATCTCGAGGCGACTGGAAGGGTACCGCCAGGCCCTGGCAGATCAGGGCATAAAAGAAAATCCTGCCAATATTATTTTATGCGGAAATGATCCCAATGAAAACTACGCATTGATCCAACAGGTACTTAAACGGAAAAAGCGCCCGGATGGCATTGTAGCAACGATTGAAAATCTGACGACGGAGATTTACCAGGTAAGTGAAAAATTGGGGCTCAGTATCCCGCAGGATTTAAAAGTTGTTTGCTTCTCCAACCTGGCGACCGTCGCGATTTTGAACCCCTCTTTGACGACCATTACGCAGCCCGCGTATGAAATGGGAAAAACGGCCGCGACCATTCTTTTTAAAGCGCTCGAAAAAAAGAGTTTCCTCCTGGAAAATGAAAATATTGTTATTCCTTCTTCATTGGTTGTACGGCACTCAACCGTTCGGGAGCTATGAATATGTAGATAGGATGCAATAATACGCTGCCTTAAAACCTGACTTCCTTAACCTTTCACCACAACTTTTTCTTAAGAAGAGTATTTACGTTATTTGTTATTTTCCTGGTTGAAAAAAAAGGTTGAGGGCGGTAGCGAGAAATTCTCCTGCGAAGGGGTGAGTTGATAATCCTGGAAATGTGGAAATGAAAAAGAATCATGATCGTCAATGCAACGTGAAAAGCAGCTACCCATTGACATTACCATAAACTCATTGTAGATTCATAGAAAAAAATGCCACAATCAAAAAACAGGCCCCGACACCATCAACATCATCCTCACGCAGGTGGGTCGCACCCGCATACCTCCAGGCGTAAGACCAGCCCGGTTATTATTGCCGTACTTTTTTTCGCCCTGTTCGGCCTTGGTATCAGCTATTTTGTTTCGGGTAGCAGCAAGCTGGCCATGCTGGTCGGAACCATCATCGGCGGAGCAGCAGGCTATCTCTTTGGTCAACAGATCAACCAGGCCTTCACAAAAAAATAATGGAAATCGAGGGCCTGTATTAAACCGCTTCCGTAGCGGCGACTTCTTTTTTCTCCCTGAATGAAAATATAAAATAGATCAGCACAGCAACCGTGATTCCCGCGGGAACTAGCCAAATGCTTTGCCAGTCATGCTCGTTCTTGCCAAGCTGGTAACGTGCAGCAACAAACCCAGAGAACCAGGTGCCGATAAACATCCCAAGACCATAAGTTGCAAAAGTGAACAACCCCTGCGCTGCATTTTTAATTTTTGCACCCGCTTTTTTCTCCGTGTACATATAGCCGGTTACGAAAAAGAAATCGTAGCATACCCCATGCAGAATGATACCTGCATACAACATCCAACTGCCTGGATCCGTATATCCAAAAGCGAAGCATACATAACGCAACACCCAGGCCGTCATCCCTATCAGTAACATATTTTTTACGCCGATGCGGTTAAAAAGAAAAGGAATGGCAAGAATGAAAACACCCTCGGACACCTGGCCGAGGATCATCTTGCCAGCGGCATTTTCCATTCCGACCTCATTTAAAAATGGATTGGCAAAACCATAGTAGAAGGCGAGTGGAATACAGATCAGGATCGCTGCTATAAAGAACACGAGGTACGGCTTGCTTTTAAATAACACAAATGCTTCCGTGCCAATGCCTCCACCTGTTGTTTCGCCTGCCACTGCTGCTTTTGGCGGGGTGTTAGGAAGAAAAAAACTGTACAAACCAAGCACTGCAGAAACCCCGGCCGCAATGTAAAAAGTAGCTGCATTGTCTTCGATCTTCAGGTTACCCACGATGGTGCCGGCAACGATCCAACCCACGGTTCCAAATACCCGTATCCAGGGAAATTGTTTGCCCGGGTCATCCATCTGCGCAAAGGCCACACTGTTGGTCAGCGCAATGGTCGGCATGTACAATAAAGAATAAAAAAGAATGATCGCGATGAAGGCCGTGTTACCGGTGATCTGCGTTGCAAAGAAAAGTAGCACGGCGCCGCCGAGATGCAGGATCCCGATGATGCGTTGCGCAGCAAAATATTTGTCCGCGATACGGCCTACAAAAAAGGGAGAGATCATGGTGGCAATTGCCAGGGCGCTAAACGCGTAACCGATTTGTACGTCCGACGCATCCAGGTTGGCCTTCATGTAAGTTCCCATAGTCACATACCAGGCACTCCAGATAAAATATTGGAAGAACATCATGACGGCGAGCATCACACCAGTAGATCTTTTCATGTTGCGGTTATTTTGGTTGGTTGGTTTTAAGTGTTTGCGTGTTTGCGAATGCGCAGTAAATTTAAGGCTTCAGCAGCGTGCAAAAGCAAGTAATATTTGGTTAAACAATTATGATTGTTGCGGGTGTATCCAAAGGTCGATCGGGCGGCTGACAACCGGTGAAAAAGGCAGGGCGATCTTGCGGCCCTGTCCGGCAGATGCATACGCGGCATAGATCACCTCTAAAACTGCGCGGCCGTCTTCGCCGGATACAAGAGGTTGCTTGTCCTGCTGAACGCATTCAATGAAATGCTTAAGTTCATGCGGGTAGCCCTGGTTGAAGACTTCTTCAAAAACCGTAAAGCTCCAGCCGATGGTTGTATCCGCTTTTTCCATGGCATAGCCGTAGCCGGATTTACTATACGAGATGGCCGCATTGCCCATGAAAAGGTCCGCATACACAACTCCTCCCGTTCCATACACTTCACTTTTATCATCCATGCCGCCATGTTTGGCCCAGCTGTTTTCTGCCACAGCAGTCACGCCATTTTCAAATTCAATGATTACCACGGAATTGTCTTCGCCCTGCGTGCGATGCCGGTGCAGCACGGTTGACATGGACGCATAGACGCTTTTAATGGGCGGGTTGTTCAACATCCAGCGGAACCAGGCAATGGCATGGCAGCCCATATCCATCAACACACCGCCACCGGAATATTGAATGTCGTAAAACCAGTCTGTGTGCGGCCCCGAATGCTTCTCTGATTGCTTCAGCATAAAGACCTCACCAATGGCGCCTTCTTTAACCAGTTGGCGAACGCGTTCATATTTTGGCGCAAAACATAATTCCTCCGCGTACATTAACTTGACCTTCGCTTTTTTACAAGCAGCGATCATCGCATCTGCTTCTTCAAGTGTTACCGCCAATGGTTTTTCTATGATGATGTGCTTTCCTGCAGCCGCAGCTTTCAGCGTTGCTTCTGCATGTAAATAATTTGGCAGGCAAATGTCGACCACCTCGCAACCTGAATCCCGGATGGTCGCATCCATGCTATCGAACCAGGCGGGAATATGATATTTTTCCGCGAAGGCCTTTGCCTTTTCTGGATTGCGGGCGTAGACAGCTACGACCTCAGCTTCGGGGATGAAGCGATGATAACTTTCCATGTGAATATCGGTGATAAACCCTGCACCCAGTATCGCGATCTTTGTTCTTTGCATAGCCGTAAATTATTTGCTGAATATAGCCGATGTTAAGAAATTTAAGCGGAGAACCAACAAATATTTATTTTCATCACGGCAACAGGTAAACAATTATGGGAGTGTAACAAACGGACTCATTAAACAATTGGAATTTCCTGGTTAGATCGAAAGCTGTTTTGGTGTTTCGTGTGCCCGTCGATCCTCAATCCGAGGTAAAAAAAAATCCCGCAGCATACCTTTCGGCAAACTGCGGGATGTACAAATAATCACCAACTTAACTCCACGGATCTAATACCACCTTTACGCAATTGTCTTCTTTCTTTTTAAATATATCATAGGCATGTGCAACTTCCGACAGTGGTAGCCGATGTGTAATAATATCATCTAAACGAACCTTGCCTTCCACAACATATTCCAGCAATTTATCAATGTGTTTATGTGCCGGCGCCTGGCCACCCTTCATGATCAATCCTTTGTCGAAAAATTGGCCGATCGGGAAATTATCGTAGCTCATTGGGTATACGCCTAACACTGAAACAATTCCCCCGCGCCGCACGGCACTCATGCAGGCTTCCAAGATCTTTGGCGATCCCTTTTCAAAATTGATGACGGCCTTCGCACGATCGAGCAGGCTGCGTTCTGGCTCAAATCCAACTGCCTCCACGCAAACATCGGCGCCGCGGCCGTTTGTCATGGCTCGTATTTGTTCTACCACCTCCTTGGCGCCATCCTCCCAGAGAATGGTTTCACTCATGGTTGTTTCTTTTGCTTTCGCCAGGCGATAGGGTAGCGTATCAACTACTATAACGCGACCGGCCCCACGAAGCCAGGCACTCTTAGCAGCCATCAAACCGACGGGGCCGGCGCCAAAGATAGCGACCGATTCTCCGCCCTTTACTTCTCCCCAGTCGATGCCGGTATACCCGGTTGGAAAAATATCTGTGAGGAAGAGCACTTGTTCATTCGTCAGGTTGTCCGGAACCTTTCTTGGACCAACATCCGCGTAGGGCACCCGCACATATTGCGACTGGCCGCCGTCGTAGCCGCCATAGAGATCTGTGTAGCCAAAGAGCGCACCTCCCTTTTCGGTAAGTAAGCCGCCCTCGGGTCCATAATGCTCGGGGTTACTATGCTCACAATGTCCAGGTAGCTCATGGCTACAGAAGAAACACGATCCGCAGGAGATAGGGAAGGGCACTACCACGCGGTCGCCGCGTTTTAAGTTGGATATGGCGCTGCCCGTTTCTTCCACCTCACCCATAAACTCATGCCCAAGCACCATTGGGCGGGGTTGCGGAATGCCACCGGAATAGATGTGGAGATCGGATCCGCAAATAGCCGTTGCCGTTACTTTCAAAATGATGTCCCGCGGGTCTTTAATTACCGGGTCGTCTACGGTATCACAGGTTATTTTACCGGGTCCGTGTATTACTGCTGCTTTCATAGATTGTTGTATTTTTTTATGAAAAGATCACTAAATGCTTTCCTAAATAATGATGAAAAAAATTAACGCTGATTTTCGTTTACGGGTTCCTGCTGTTTTTGTACCATCCCGGCTACGAACCTGTCGGGGGCTATATTGCTCATGGCGACCTGGACCTTATTTTTAAATCCCGAAACAACCATGTCATCGCCCTTCATCAGCGCCTCGTACCCATCTTTCGCGACATCTGCAGGATCGGCCAGCGAACCTTCTTTTACATTTTTCGCGTCCAGCATATCTGCCTTTTTGAAAAAGTCGGTGTCGGTTGCTCCGGGAAGTAACGAGGTAACGGTGATGCCTGTATCTTTTAATTCACTGCGAATGGCTTCTGTAAATGAGTGCGCAAATGCCTTCGTACCATGATACACCGATTGCAGCGGACCGGGAACTTTTCCTGCAACAGATGTCACGTTTAAGATCTTGCCTGTATTTCGGGCAACCATTTCTTTCAAAAAGAGTTTCGTGAGTACCACCACGCTGGTAACATTCAATTGTATGATCGCGATCTCCCGCTCGATATCGGTGTTGATAAATTCACCATACTGACCTTGTCCTGCATTGTTGACCAGGATATCAATGGTGAGGCCCTGCGACTTTACCTCTTCGTAAAGTTCAAACGGGGCATTTGTTTCCATCAGGTCGCGGGCAATTTGGATGACCTGCACACCAAATTGGTTTTGCAGATCCGTTGCGGTGTCCCGCAATTCGTCTTCTGACCGGGCTACGATCACCAGGTTGTGCCCGTCCCTGGCAAAGAGTTTGGCGAGTTCCAGCCCGATGCCACTGGTTCCCCCGGTTATGAGTACAAAATTTTCTGTAGATGCCATAATGCAATGATTTTTAATGTTAAGATTGTCGAATAAAATTTAGGTGAATTGCCGGTTGGCCGGTGCTGGAACGCAACAAAAATGAAACCATGGGGAGGAGATGGAGGAGCCGACTTTGAATTACAATCACAGGTGGGGCTATTAATCACCAATTCATAGAATTGAGGATTTCTGGCTACAAAACGTTTTAGATGCCTGGCTGGAATATTATTTGCCAGAAAGAGGGTCAGACCGCGAACAGTGATTTGACAACTAACTTTACCCCTAACTTTTTTCAACCATGGAATATCATCAACTGGGGAGCTCATCGCTCCAGGTTTCAGAAATTGGCCTGGGCTGCATGTCACTGCCAGCCAGCGATCCCGCAACTGCGTTAGCCATCATTGACCGTGCCCTGGAATTAGGCATTAATTTTTTTGACACGGCAGACCTTTATGATAAAGGAGAGAACGAATTATTGGTCGGCAAAGCGCTGCGGCATAAACGAGACCAGGTCATCATCGCGACCAAGGTGGGCAACCAATGGCGGCCCGATGGCAGTGGCTGGGATTGGAATCCAACAAAAGCCTACATCATATCAGCGGTTGAGAAAAGCCTGCGTCGGTTGCAAACTGATTATATTGACTTGTATCAACTGCATGGTGGCACCATTGATGATCCGATAGACGAGACTATTGAAGCATTTGAACAATTGCAGCAAGAGGGAAAGATTCGTTTCTATGGCATTTCGTCCATACGCCCGAACGTCATCCGCGCCTATGTATCCCGTGCAAACATCGTAAGCGTTATGTTACAATACAGCCTAGCCGACCGCCGCCCGGAAGAAACTGTCGTGGAATTATTAGCAAAAAATAAGATAGGGGTTTTAAGCAGGGGAGCGTTGGCACAAGGCATGCTCGCCGGTAAGCCGCCAAAAGAATATTTAGGACATGCTACGGCCGATCTTCAACAGGCAGCAGATATGGTAAATTCAATTGCGAAAGATAATAAGTCAGCTGCCGCAGTTGGTACCGCGTTTGTGCTGACCAATGCGGCGGTGACCAGCGCAATCATCGGGTGCAGCAGCGTAAAGCAACTTGAAGAAGTTGCCTTACTGCAGCCTGAACTTAGTGAAGATGACTATAAAAAATTGCAGCAACAATTACCAGCAAAATTTTATGAGCAACATCGGTAACTTAATTATCTCCTTTGTTGGAGGTGCTCGGTTTTGCCGACTTCGTTTCTTTTTTATTGTTGGTGTGGTCATCACCCTTCGTGAGTTGCTCTTCGCCTTCGCGGCTGTCGAGGTTGTCTTTGTTTTCGGCTCGTTTTTTATTGTTGTTGAGTTGGCCGTTGTTGTTTTTCGCCTGTTGATTTTGTCCGTTGTTCATATCAATAGTTTTTTGTGAACTGTTAATCAATGAATGTACAAATCCGTTGCCAACCTTTTGCTCTATGCCAGGCCCGGTATTGTGTTGGCGGATTTCCTTCATATTAAAAAATATTTTGAATTTCGATCTTACCTTCACGAAAATCGCGATGATGTTCAATCGCTGCTTTTACATAGGCAACAAATTGTTAAAAAGCGATTTTCTGCTCAATTAGATATTAATTTGTTTCGTTATTACAGTCATAGCTTTGAATTTTAACACGATAAAAAATACCAATTCGATATTTTTATCGCGAAATTTTTGGGGTCGTTTTTATTAGGTAGTAGGTTCTCAAAAGGGAGCGAGTAATATGGGTAAAGTCTTTACGATCACGCATGGTTTGGAAAATATGGGCGCCTTAAAAACCGGCGGCCAGGGTTCCGTTTATAAAGGGCGACGTATCGGGGAAGTTATAACTGCAGTTAAATTGTTGCCGACGCCCATTTATTCAGAAAGTACCGACGACAAAAATTTCATGGACTTCCAGAATGAAGTTGAGAAATTGAAGAAGGTCAATCTTCAACCAAATCCACATGTCGTCAAAATCTTAAATTCGGGCCTCACTGAATCAGGAAATCTCCCCTT
>JAURWD010000225.1 GCA_030655145.1 Ferruginibacter sp. | reverse complement strand
CAAGCAAGGCTTCGTTGAAAAGTTTACCGCTGGCCGCAAGTTCAGTCTCTTTATCATCTACCCATTTGGACGTGCGATACAACGCGCTTTCGCAAGCAAAGATCCTGATGGCGGCTTCCGCCAATTTGTATTTAATGGCGCCGAAGTTGGCGATAGCAGTTTTGAATTGTTCCCGGGTTTTTGCGTAGTCGATGGTGAGGTCAAGGGCAAATTTTGATCCGCCCAGCGCGGCGGCACATAACTTTAATCGCCCGATATTAAGGATGTTAAACGCAATGATGTGGCCCTTTCCAACTTCACCGAGGAGGTTTTCGACCGGCACTTTACAATCCTGGAAATAGAGCTGCACTGTTGACGAGCCTTTGATGCCCATCTTATGTTCTTCCTGTCCCTGGGTAAAACCTTCGAACCCGCGTTCTACAATAAAGGTGGAAAATTTATCGCCATCTACTTTGGCAAAAACAGTATAAACGTCTGCAAAGCCACCGTTCGTGATCCAACATTTCTGTCCGTTCAATAAGTAATGCTTTCCATCGGCCGAAAGTACCGCGGTTGTTTTTGCGCCAAGTGCATCACTCCCGCTATTCGGCTCGGTTAAACCATATGCACCTTTCCATTCGCCGCTCGCCAGTTTTGGAATGTATTGTTGCTTCTGCGCTTCTGTACCAAAGTAAAGGATGGGCAAGGTGCCGATGCCGGTATGCGCCGCGATGGCAACACTAAAAGAATAGCCGCCACCCAAACCTTCGTTGACGAGGGTTGATGTAACGAAGTCTTTACCAAGACCGCCAAGTTCCTCCGGAACGGAAGCACCCAATAAACCTTGCTCCCCGGCTTTTACCATCATAGAAGGCATAAGTCCTGGCTCCAGCTTTTCAATACGATCGGCTAAAGGGTAGATTTCTGACTTTAGAAATTGAAGGCACATGTCCTTCACCATCAATTGCTCTTCATTAAAATCTTCAGGGGTAAAGGTGTCAAATGCATTGCTTTCTTTAATTAACCATTCGCCTCCTTTGAGTGAAGTGGTTGTCGAAGTTGATGTCTGCATAATGTTTGATTTATCCATCCTTCCTGGTGGAAGTAGGCGGTTATCTTGATTTGTGGTTTCCTGAATTATTTATCGTTTCAATTGTCGCTGCTGCTCCCCGTTTTCAATAGATGCCAGGGGCGCAGATAAATTGTCGTAGACTTTCTGCAAAACTTCCTTGGCAATCTCAATCTGTCCATTGGTTACGCCTTCCAACGCTTCGTTCAAGGTTTGGTTTGCCAGTTCCATGGTTTGTTCCTGCAGCTGCGCTGCTTCCTTGGTGAGATAGATCATGTTGATGCGCCGGTCATCCTTGCTCGCCACCCTTTTAACCAACTGCAGTTTTTCCAGGTTGTCAACCAGCCGGGTAATGCTGGGCTTGTCGCGAAAAGTTGCCTCGCACAACTGCTGCTGGCTGAGGCCATCCTGTTTCCAGAGATGGTAAAGCACACTCCATTGTTCGATGGTGATATCGAGATTCGCTTGTTTGAAATTCTTCTGCAATCGCCGTGCAATGGCAGTGCTCGCTTTACCCGTGATAAAACTGTATAATTCTCCGCGTTTAAATTGGTTGTTTGACATATAGTTGTTTAGACAACTATATAAAGATAATGATTCGTTTGAATTTTTAAAATTTATTTTTGCCTCCCGGAAATCAAACAGATCCAGCCAGTTTGTATATAAAATTCATGGCTGGGCAAGGTGTCCGTACGCCATATGACATCAATTTTTGCTATTGTAAGCTTTCTTCTCTTAATCGCATATGTCGGCCTCATCTTATATTATCGGTACGGTTGGATTGCCATCAGGGCGTCCAATAACGCGCCTTCACCGATTGCATTGACGAGGATCAGCGTGATCATCCCGGCGCGTAATGAGGAGGATTTCATTGGGCCTTGCCTCGAGGCGATCTTCAATCAAAATTACCCTGCTGACCTGTTCGAAGTGATCGTGGTGGATGATCATTCTACAGACCAAACCGCAAGAGTTATTCAAAGTTTTGCAAGGCCGAACCTGCATTACCTGGCGTTGGCGGACTTTGTTCCAGATGCCATCAACTCGTATAAAAAAAAGGCAATAGAAATTGCGATCGAACGCAGCTCAGGAGACCTGGTGGTGACAACGGATGCGGATTGCTGGATGGGTCCAGGCTGGCTTTCTTCCATTGCGGCATTCTATGAGCAAGGCGAGCCGGCATTTATCGCTGCACCTGTAGCGATCGACTGTGGTCCGCGGTTTATTGAAATATTCCAGGCGCTTGATTTTATGACATTGCAAGGTATCACCGGTGCTGCTGTTAGCAAGAATATGCACAGCATGTGCAACGGCGCCAACCTTGTTTATGAAAAGAAAGCTTTTTACGAGGTGGGAGGATTTAGCGGTATTGATTCGATCGCCAGCGGAGACGACATGTTATTGATGCATAAGATCAGCCAGCTTTATCCCGGTCGCGTCGGCTACTTAAAGGATGAAGCCGCGATCGTTCACACTGCTCCTGCCTTAAACCTGCGCAGTTTTTTAAACCAACGTATCCGCTGGGCAAGTAAGGCTGATAAGTACGATGACAAGAGCTTGTTGCCGGTACTGGTCGTTGTCTATTTTTTTAACGTGCTGATGTTCGTGTTGCCGGTTTTGGCCATCTTTGAAAATACCCAGTTCACTATTGTGAGCCTGAATTTTTCATTGCTGACCTACTGGTTTTTTTTGTTGGTAATGAAAACATTGGTTGAACTCGCTTTCCTGTTGCCTGTTGCCAGTTTTTTCAATAAGCGCCCTTTACTTGGCTTGTTCCCGCTGATGCAACCCTTTCATATTCTGTATACTAGTGCAGCCGGGTGGCTGGGAAAATTTGGGACTTACCAATGGAAAGACCGAAAGGTAAAATGAGTTCCCGTAAAGCAATGTAGATTTAGTAAAATGCAACCCGGATCAAAGCAATGAATACCTCGGCGACATCATATTCTTTTTTTAACCAGGCCTGGCGAAGGCTTCGTAAAAACGTGGGCGCCATATTCGGCCTGGTGATCATTGCACTCGCAGTTTTGATAACCATATTCGGTTACCTTATCGCCCCAGACTCTTCCCCCAATGCGGACCTGCAAACAGTGGAGATCCAGGCGAGAAAACCCGGATACCGGCAACAATTCCTGAGGATACCCGACAAGAACAGCCAGGAGACCGGCTGGCTGAAACGCTTAGTTTACGGGCAGCCCGACCAGTACCGCTACCTTCCGATCAGTGGATATGCTGTACAGGGAGATGTATTGGAGGTTCAAAAATATGTGGATGAGGATACCTCCGTTACACAAAGGTTTTCTATCAATGACCTCACTTCCGGGCGCCCTGAACGGCTCCAAAAGGATCACCTGGTCACAAAAAAATATTGGTTGGGCACCGACAAATTTGGTCGGGATATTTTGAGTCGCCTGATCATCGGCACACGGGTAAGCCTTGCTGTAGGGCTCATCGCGGTGATCATATCGCTGACCATCGGCATCTGCCTAGGGGCACTTGCGGGCTACTATCGTGGTAGGGTAGACGCAATCATCATGTGGCTTGTTAATGTGACCTGGAGTATTCCCACATTATTATTGGTGTTCGCAATTACAATGGCGTTGGGAAAAGGATTCTGGCAAATATTTATCGCGGTTGGGTTAACCATGTGGGTGAGCGTGGCGCGCCTGATCCGCGGGCAGGTGATGTCGCTTAAAGAACTTGAATACATACAAGCCGCAAAAGCGCTGGGTCTGAGCGACAGCAGGATCATTTTTCGTCATATTCTGCCAAACATACTTGGACCGGTTATGGTGATCGCGGCGAGTAATTTTGCCACCGCCATTATCATCGAGGCCGGACTTAGTTTTCTTGGCATCGGCGTTCAGCCACCTCAACCTAGTTGGGGCTTAATGATAAAAGAAAATTACAATTTCATCATTACGCATAACCCCATGCTGGCATTGGTGCCAGGGTTTGCGATCATGATCTTAGTGTTGGCTTTTAACTTACTCGGGAATGGATTACGGGATGCGGTTGATGTACGGATGCCGGGATAGGGTTGTTAGCTGGCAGGTGCCACTTGGACATTTCGGTTGAAACCTTCTTCCAGGGAAATAAAAGTTTCGGTGCGCTCGATGCCTTTGATCTTCTGCAATTCGTCGTGCAAAACAAAGCGTAGTTGCGTAATATCCTTGCAGACAATCTCAAGAAACATACTGTAGTTACCAGTGATATAGTTGAGGCGAACAATTTCTGGAATAGCCATCAATTCTTTAGCAACGGAATCGTATAAAGAGCTTTTTTCAAGATAAATTCCAACAAAAGCTGTAATATCGTAGCCGAGTTGCCTTAAATCAACGTTCAGTTTGGTCCCTTTTACGATACCAAACTCCTGAAGTTTTTTGATACGTACATGAATGGTTCCCCCACTTACAAACAGTTTCTTTCCGAGCTCGGCATAAGAAATTTCTGCAGTTTCCATCATTTCATGGATGATTTGCAAATCCAATTTGTCAAGATTTAATTTACTAGCCATTTTAATTATTGAAATTAATAGTTATTCAAATATAGATACAAATGTTTGAATGAAATCTATATTTATAAATTAATTTATAAAATATTTTCAATACAATGGCAATTTATGTAGATTTGCACTATTAAAGTTCTTTAAGATTGTGGGGTGATGAAATTTTTGGCAGACATGCCCTCTTGTCTCGGGGGTGGAGGTAACAGGATAAATATAGCATAGAGCCGGGTTGGTAGCAATATCAATCCGACCAGGGTCGACCACTCAACTTTGTGCTACAACTAACTGCTCCGTGGAGGTTCGATCCCTCCCCCTACAGCTTTTAAAAAGCCTGAAATGCAATGCTATATTGTTTTTCAGGCTTTTGCTTTTTTACAAGTTGCCCGTTTAGTTGCCCGTTTTAAATCGTTCTTCTGTTTAGCTCAATGTGAAACGTCATATAATACTGCAGTAAACCACTTCTTTGGCAATTATCGATGAATACAGGAAGTTAGATTCTATTTTAAAATTCTTCTATTTGAGAATGAGTGACAGCCGTATGACCATAAATACGGTAGCGGATGCCAAACTTTTCTCCTTAACCCGCAAAGATATCTTGCGGTTGGTGGGCAAACTCATTAAGGATTGTAGTGTGGATTTATCACCTTTACTTGTCCTTAGGTTCTGAGGTTCTAAGCACCGGATAGCATTTGAGGGTATCTATTTTGAAACTACATCCTACGTCAACAAATACAAAAAAAGCTTCCACCAAAAACCTGACCCCAATGGCACCCAGGTAGCTAAGAGTGTTGCCAGCAGGAGGAAAAGAATGATCACAAAAGCGGGCGGCGGGATATTACTAGCAGTGGTTAGCGGCCTCATTTTAAAGGCGTTTGAAAATAAGGTTTTCAAATCTGAGCCGAGTGTTATCGATCAAAGTACTAACACCACGATCAATCAAAACTATTACACCTTTCCGGCAGGTACTAGCCGAAGGATAGGGACCCCAGATCAAATCGCCTATATAAAAAAACGAATCCCTCTGAATTACACAGTAAATGTACTCACCACCTATCCAGCCGATGATCAGGAATGCTATAGTTATGGGGCAATGCTAATAACAGAGTTAACTTACGCTGGATACTCCGGTTTTATTCATACACAGTTTGGCACTTCGAATTTTAAAACCAATACCTTCAAAGTGGTTCTTGATCCAAAGAACAACATTGAAGGTATTTACATTTCGGCTTTGAAAAAGGGCGCTAACGATACTCGCAACCCTTGGTAGTCCGTATGTTATTCTGAAAATTAACGTCAATCCCATTGATGACAATTTTCAAGATACAATCCTCACTATTCATCATGCTTATATGCACACCTTTTCACATAGCACCGCCACTAAAATAGTTGAAAATCAATTAGGAGTAGCGTATATCGAGAGTCAGCCTTTACCTGGTCGGCCTTGATAATTTATGATGTCAATCACCATCCCTCGAGTGTTTGAACGACCTTTAAACTTGAGGCTCGCGGTAAGCACCCGCTTGTATCATAGACTACAGATCTCACAAACGATGGCCAACATAACTTCCGTCGAAAAGCAAGAACTTCACTAATGGTGCCAACAAGGTCTACTTGCTCTCTAGTTGCGACATGCAACAATCCAAGGTGAACGGTTAACTAACGGGACAGGCCCCGCCACAAAGCGCCTTCGAAAAAAGCAAAGTATTTCTTCCCGTTAGAGACAAATTTTACCTGCACGGTTTCCGTTCGGCAATAGTAAAAATGCGATTGTTGATGTATTTTATTTTTTGAAGTTGGCAAGTTCTGTTCGTACTGCCAGCAAGACGTACACGCTTCGGGACTTGGTTTCGAATTTCGTGCACTACATCTTTCGGCTTTTTCTTTTTTAGATCCAAGAAAAATAGCGGCTTCCAGATCTTGCCTGTTTTAGTCCAAGTTGCAAATTTGATGTTAGCAACAAGTTCTGGTTTAGCCGAATAGATAATGCCAGGTGAATCAACATTTTGCGAATGGCGATGTTGTCTGTTCAAATCCTTCGAGCTTCTTCACGATCAATCACCGGCATCTCTGCATCTCTAAATACTCTGCCGCCATAGCCAGCCTATTTAAGTTCTTTTCCCTTGTAAGCTCCAAAAGTAAGGAAGCAAGTGACGGTCTCGATTGGATCATTTGTTGCTTCCGTCATAATCAGCAATATTGGTACTTAAAACCGCAATCTGTATACCATCGGGGCATATTTTTCGTGTGAGCTTTGCATATCAAAGAGTGAAACATGCAAACAGTAAAACTAAATAACGGTGTAGAAATGCCCATACTCGGGTTTGGTGTTTTCCAGGTAACAGATCTAGCAGAATGTGAAAGAAGTGTGCTCGACGCAATTAGCACCGGGTATCGTTTGATTGATACTGCTGCTTCTTACATGAATGAAGAGGCGGTAGGAAACGCCATCAAAAAAAGCGGTGTACCAAGGGCTGAGCTATTCATCACAACCAAGGTTTGGATACAATCAAACGGCCACGAAGGCACAAAGAAATCCTTTGCTGCTTCAATGAAAAAATTAGGGTTGGATTACCTCGATCTGTACCTCATACATCAACCTTTTGGGGATGTGTACGGCACTTGGAGAGCTATGCAGGATCTATACAGGGAGGGGAAAGTTAAAGCGATTGGCGTTAGCAATTTTCACCCCGACAGGCTGATTGATTTGATCGTGCATAATGACATAGTGCCGGCAATTAACCAGGTTGAAACCCATCCCTTTCACCAGCAAATTGCAACTCAGCAATTCTTGCAGGACAATAATGTACAAATGCAGTCATGGGGTCCGTTTGCCGAAGGCAAAAACAACATCTTCCAGAATGAATTGCTTGCTTCCATCGGTAACAAATACAACAAATCTATAGCACAGGTAATCCTCCGCTGGCTTACACACAGAGGTGTTGTTGCCATTCCTAAGTCGGTTCGCAAAGAAAGAATGGAGGAGAATTTCAACAGCCTCGATTTCGACCTGAGTTCCGAAGACATGGAAGCAATCACAACATTGGATACGCAGGCCAGCCTGTTCTTTGACCACCGTGATCCTGCAATGGTCAAGTGGTTAGGCGAAAGGAAACTTGACGCATAATTCAGCTTAATACATAATGAACAAACAAGATGAAAAATATAGTATTATCACTAATAACATTAGCACTGTCCACAGCTAATAATAATTGTTTAATTGCACAAACCATGAGTACACAGGCGAAAACAAAGAACGGCAGTGGCGTTCAGCAGGTGACAGCTTCAAGCAAACCGTCTCTTCAAAATAAATATGACCAAAATTCCTGGACGCTGGTTTATGAAGGAGCCATAACAGAAAATGAAAAAGGAAAGGTTAACATCCACCCGGTGAAATACAAGCTGAACGGCATTGATATCGCTGCGAATGTTTACACACCTGCCGGTTACGATCCGGCAAAGAAATACCCCGCAGTTACTGTCGCACATCCTAACGGCGGTATAAAAGAGCAGACAGCCGGCTTGTATGCCCAGCGTTTGGCAGAAGCAGGCTATATCACCATTGCTGCGGACGCAGCCTACCAGGGAGGGAGCGGCGGCGAGCCTCGTCATACGGATAAGCCGCAATACCGCACTGAAGACATTTACGGTATGGCTGATTTTATTATGCAATACCCAGGTGTAGATACGAGCCGTTTAGGTGCTTTAGGTATCTGTGGCGGTGGTGGTTATACGTTGAAAGCAGTCCAGGGTGATAAACGCTTTAAAGCTGTAGCCACCTTGAGTATGTTTAATTCCGGGAAAGTGAGGCGGAACGGCTTTCAAAATTCCCAGCTCAACACTATCCAGGAGCGTTTACAACAGGCTGCCAATGCCCGTGCGCAGGAAAAAGCAAGTGGTAAAGTCAGGGAAGCTGCGCGAATTGAGACCGGTGGTAAATCTCTTTATTCAGGTGTAGCGAGCATAACCGATGAAGAAATCGCCAAGACCCCAACCGACTTGTATCGCGAAGGATATGAATACTATTACAGGACGCATCCACATCCCAATTCAACCTTCCTGTACACTACCAGCAGCCTGATGGATCTGATGACCTGGGATGCCACCGACCAAATTGAATTGATCAACCAGCCCTTGCTGATGATGGCAGGGAGCAAAGCCGATACAAAATACATGACAGACGAAGCATTTAGCCTGGCAATCAATGCAAAAGCTAAGGAACTGTTTGTGATTGATGGAGGTACGCACATACAAACCTATTGGAAACCGGATTATGTAAGCCAGGCTGTAAACAAGCTGAAGGATTTCTACGGTAAAAATCTTAATCAATAAATAGCATGCAAAAAAGAGAACTAGGTAAAAGCGGTTTAGCAGTATCTGCACTCGGTTTGGGCTGCATGGGGTTTAGTTTCGGATACAGTAATAATGTTGATAAACAAGATGCGATCAAGCTAATTCGTGCTGCTTATGAAAAAGGGGTCACTTTCTTCGATACAGCGGAGGCGTACGGACCGTTCACAAACGAAGAATTACTTGGTGAGGCAATACAACCTTTCCGCAAAGAAGTTGTGATTGCAACCAAGTTTGGCTTTAAAGATGGTAAAACATCATTAGGTATTGATAGCCGGCCTGGAAACATCAGGTCGATGACGGAAGCTGCACTCAAGCGATTAAGAACAGACGTGATTGATTTACTGTATCAGCATCGTGTGGATCCCAACGTTCCAATCGAAGAGGTAGCAGGAACAGTGAAGGATTTGATTGCGGAAGGCAAAGTGAAACACTTCGGATTATCGGAAGCTGGCATAAAAACAATTCGTAAAGCCCATGCTGTACAACCAATAACTGCCTTGCAAAGCGAATATTCACTTTGGTGGCGCGAACCCGAAGCAGAAATACTTCCAACGCTTGAAGAGTTGGGTATCGGTCTTGTACCATTCAGCCCCCTGGGAAAAGGCTTTCTTACGGGTAAAATTGATGAGAATACAACATTTGATAAAAACGATTTTCGAAACACGGTTCCTCGGTTTTCGGAAGAGAATCGCAAGGCCAACCAGGCCCTCGTTGCCTTACTTGGAAAATTAGCCAGCGAAAAACATGCTACGTCGGCGCAAGTTGCACTGGCATGGCTGTTGGCTCAAAAGCCATGGATCGTACCCATTCCTGGTACCACTAAACTGCACCGAATGGAAGAAAATATCGCCTCCGCAAATGTGACACTTAACGTGGCCGAGCTGCGTGAGATCAATGATGCACTTTCAAACATCAAGGTACAAGGCTCAAGGTACAATGAGCAAGCACAAAAAATGATCGACCGATAAATAACAGCCAGATGGCTAAACGAAAAATTCTCATAATAAAAATCATTGCATGGATCATTCAATAGAAAAATCAACGCCAGGTTTTCACCGTCGCGACCTTCTTAAAACAGGTTTAGCACTGGCAGGTGGAGCATTTCTTTCCGGTGCCTGTAAAACATCAATGGGTGCGGCTGGTAATAACAAGTCGGCTCCATCGAAATCGGTTACGGTTACGGGTAAACGCAAACTTGGTAGGCTCGAGGTTTCGTCTGTCGGAATCGGCGTGCAGAATATGAGCCGCAAGTATACGACAGAGGTTCCCTTACGTTCTGAGATGCACAACATCATCCGCACCGCGTATGACAACGGTGTAACTTTTTTTGATGCTGCCGAGGCGTACGGCCCTCACGAGGTGGAACGCATCCTGGGTGAAGGAATCGCGCCATTCAGAAACAACGTTGCGATCTCATCGAAATTCGGGTGGAATATTGACCAGCAAACCGGCCAACGCCTTCCGGGCCTCAACAGTCGCCCGGAGCATGTTAGGATAGTGGTAGAGGGAATGCTGAAACGGTTGCGCACGGACCGGATAGATCTGCTGTATCAACATCGTGTGGATCCGACTGTACCGATCGAAGACGTAGTCGGGCTACTTAAGGATCTTATCAAAGAAGGAAAACTGTTGCATTACGGTCTTTCAGAGCCAGGATTACAAACTGTAAGACGGGCACATGCCGTGCATCCGGTTACAGCTATCCAGAACGAGTACTCGCTTTTATGGCGTAGTCCTGAACAGGCGGTTATTCCGCTGTGCGAAGAACTGGGCATCGGGTTCGTACCATGGAGTCCGCTTGGCGTACAATTTCTAACGGGATGGATTGACGCGAATACCCGTTTTGCTCCCGGAGATATTCGTGGAATTGAATCCAGGTTCTCTCCGGAGAATTTACCCAACAACCTCAAGTTGGTTGAAGTTGTCAAAAAATGGGGCGTTCAGAAAGGAGCAACCCCAGCGCAAATTTCACTTGCATGGCTAATGGCGCAGAAACCATGGATCGTGCCAATTCCAGGTACAACGAACATGGCGCATATGCTGGAAAATAACGGTGCTGATGCTGTAAGATTTACAACTGATGAACTCAGACAATTCAACGCGGATGTTGCAACAATTGAGATCAAAGGGGAGCGGCTGCCGCAGATGGTGCTCCAGTTTTCCGATGTGGAAGCCGCACCAAAGAAGTCTTAGGTAGTAAGTACTTCTGTCGCACCAAATTGAAAAAACGGCCTCAAGATCTCTCTTTGCGAAAGTTGGTTGATTACATCAACACAGGGATTCTATAATTCCTAAGTGCAGATATAATTCATCCTTCTCTACTATTAAATAAATAAAAACAAGGGAGTATGAGCATTTGGTCAATGACCCAGGTGGTGGTGTTTACGAACCTTTAAAAATTTTGAGATGAAGTGGATAATATTCCTGGCGCTGTTTTCAGTTTGCAATTCAAATCCAATGCGGACGCCCGAAACAAGAACAAGAGGAAATGATACAACCATGGCCCTTTTAACACTTAATCATAAGGTGCAGGATATTGTAGACCATCCGTCATTCGAGGGTTTTGGAGAAATGTTATTGCCTTTAGATGACAATTCGTCCTACTACAATACTTCCTTGCGGGCGGTCAGTTCATTAATGCCTTACCACAGCAGCGTACAGCCCGACATAGTGCTTGCCGCTATTAATAACATGATCGGGCAAGTTGGAAAGGGGAACACCGTGTTTTATAATTTCTACCCCGTCGGCCAGAAACAACTGGATCGATCAAAGGAAAAGACAGGGCTGTTTTTGTTTAGAGGGAAGCCTGGTGCCCCGGTTGCAATTATCTCTCCTGGTGGAGGTTTTAGTTATGTGGGATCATTGCATGAAGGATTTCCGCTTGCTCAACAGATTAGCCAAAATGGACTTAATGCATTCGTTATAAGGTATCGGATAGGAAGTGAACGAAAGGCTACAGAAGACCTGGCGGCAGCGATAACTTATATCTTCAATAATGCCGCAACGCTTGAAGTAAGTACTAAAAATTATTCTCTGTGGGGTGGATCTGCCGGGGCAAGAATGGTTGGTAACATTGCTTTGAGTGGTGTTACTGCTTACGGGGGAAATGATCTCCCAAAACCTGCTGCAGCCATTATAGCATACACTGGTCAGTCATCTTATTCAGCTGATTTTCCGCCGACATTTATCACCGTCGCCGCCAACGATGGCATAGCGAATGTAAATACAGTAGATAGAAGGGTTGAAAACCTGAAAGCTGCGGGTGTTGAAGTAGCGTACCGCAGGTACCAAACCGCAGGTCATGGCTTTGGAACAGGGCAAGGAACAGATGCGGAAGGATGGATGCAGGAGGCCATTAAGTTTTGGGAAAAGCAAATTTCAAAATAATAGCAGGTATGTCAATATAAGAATAATTGAAGTGCAAAAAATAACACAATGGCGGCTTCAAATTTTCACTAGCGGCTTCGCTGCAGACTTATATAAATTAAGAATATTTTGAAAAGCCAAAGAATTTCCAGGATGTGTGGCGAAATTCAGTGCATTTGAAATTGACTAAAAATATCCATGCAGGTTAAAAAGCTAACATAAAAAAATGAGCAATGAAAAGAAGTATCTCTGTGAATTATATTCTTCTCGCATTTTCTCTTTTGATCTCGGCTTGTTCTGAATCCCAACGGAAAGAAATTGACCTTCCAGGTAATGATTTAATCGCACCCGGAAAAGTTTTGATCGTGTATTTGTCCAGAACAAACAATACAAAAGCGACAGCCGAAATGATCCAAAAGAATGTCGGCGGCAAGCTGGTAGCACTTGAATTAGTGAATCCCTACCCGGAAAACTACCAGGCTATTGTACAACAGGTGAGCGAGGAAAATGAAACAAATTATTTACCGCCATTAAAAACAAAGATCGACAGCATTCAAAACTATGATGTTGTGTTTGTCGGTTTTCCCACCTGGGGAATGAAGCTGCCACCACCCATGAAAAGTTTTTTAAAACAGTACGATCTAAGCGGTAAAACGATCGTCCCTTTCAATACAAACGCCGGTTATGGTGTGGGCAGCAGTTTTGAGACTGTAAAAGCATTGGCACCCGGAAGCCAAATACTGGAAGGCTTTACCACGAAAGGCGGGGTAGAAAGAGACGGTATTTTGTTCGTCATGCAGGGAGAAAAAGAGATCCAGGCACAACAGGAAGTATCAAACTGGTTAAAAAAGATCAAGTTAATAAAATGATTGGCGGAGGCTCAACAGTATTGATGGTCAGATTTTTATCAGGATTAAAATCGCAGAGACATTCTAACAGCCGTTTTAAAACGGTTGGCATTCCATGTGCAGGAATTGCAGCAGAGAAAATATATCAAACATGACAAAAAAAAATTCACCGGTCCTCTTTTTGATTGCACTTGTTTATCTTCTGATGGGGTGCGTAGCGAGCAAGGGGACTAACGACAAAGGTCCTCTAACAATTCAGGAACAAGGCAGCTTCGCTGCAGGTGGAACGGTCGTTACTGCAGCCGGGACATTCGACGCAATAAAACACGGTGCATTCAACCCGGCAAATCAAGCTTCTGGGGGTCAAACCCTGCACGGTGATCATGCTTATGTCTTTTACCAGGTGCCGGCAGATGCCCGAAAACTTCCGCTGGTGTTTTGGCATGGGTACGGGCAGTCAGCAAAGACCTGGGAAACAACAGCCGATGGCAGGGAAGGTTTCCAGAACATTTTCCTGCGTCGCCGTTTTCCTGTTTACTTAATTGACCAACCGCGACGTGGCCGTGCTGCCCGTAGTACAAAGCCTGTTAGCATCGATGCTGCCCCGGATGAACAACTCTGGTTCGGGATATTCCGCATGGGCACCGGTCATGATTTTTATCCGGGCGTTCAGTTCTCTAAAAGTCCCGAAGCATTGAGCCAGTTCTACCGTCACATGGTTCCCAACACAGGCCCGTTTGATATGGAAGTTAACACCAACGCGGTATCAGCACTCTTTAATAAAATTGGCCCGGCCATTCTTGTCACTCACTCACTCACACAGCGGCGGTCAGGGTTGGGTCACCGCCATAAAAAATCAACATGTAAAAGCAATTGTAGCTTACGAGCCCGGCAGCGGCTTTGTATTTCCCGAAGGAGAAGTTCCTGACTCGGTATCATATGTCGGCGGCGTATTAAAAGCAACCGCTGTTCCGATGGCTAACTTTATCCACTTAACAAAAATTCCTATCATCATCTACTATGGTGACTACATTCCTGACCAACCGACTCAGAACCCTGGCCAGGAGCAATGGCGTGCCGCAGTCGTGATGGCTAAGTTGTGGAAAGATGTCGTGAACAAACATGGTGGCGATGTAACATTGATCCGTCTTCCCGAAATCGGTTTGAAAGGCAATACACACTTTCCGATGTCCGATCTCAATAACATTGAAGTTGCCAATCATCTCTCTGATTTTCTAAAAAAGAAGCAGCTCGATTAATTTTCAGCACCGTTCAAAATGATTAAAATGAATAAATTAAAATGCCGGATATCCATACTTTTTTTCGTCTTTCAAATCTGCATCGGAGCGAATGGGATGGCGCAAAAAAGTTCCAACAATGCTCAGTCATTTGACAAGCGGGAGCGCCAGATTGTAGCAATTTCATCTTTAACCGCTAAAGGAGACCTGGTATCCCTTAACCAGGCTTTACATGGAGGACTCGATTCAGGACTGACAATAAATGAAATAAAGGAAGTGCTTGTTCACCTGTATGCTTACACGGGCTTCCCGAGAAGCCTGCAGGGCCTCAACACATTGATAGCTGTACTAAACGACAGGAAGGCGAAAGGCATTAAAGATAATGTGGGAAGAACTGCTTCACCAGTTAGCGATGGTTTGAGCAGGTACGAGAGAGGCAAGCAGGTGTTAGAAACGCTTACCGGGCAAAAGGAATCCGCTAACAAAACCGGGTATGCGGCATTAAGCCCGGAAGTAGAAGTATTTTTAAAAGAACACCTCTTTGCTGATCTGTTCACAAGGGATGTTATCAGTTATGCGGATAGGGAGCTTGCCACCATTTCTGCACTGATCAATCTTGGGGGCGTTGAACCGATGATGCAATCACACATGCGAATAGCATTAAACATTGGATTCACACAAAACCAATTGTCGGATCTTATATCTGTTATCGAACACAGGGTAGGTATGCAGGAGTCCGAGGCCGGGAGAAAAGGACTACAAAAAGTGGCAGGCAAAGCCGAAGAAAATCAACCGGGAAACAAGGGCGCAAATGTTTATGCTAAAGGTGTGAAAGCACCGCCTGCAAATTTCACAGGTACTGTTTGGGTAAATATGTTGGTGCTCGACCAGGAAGATCTTGATGTTTCGATTGGATCCGTAACATTTGAACCAGGTGCAAGAACTAACTGGCACCGACACCCTGGCGGCCAGATCTTGCTTGTTACCGAAGGCAAAGGCTACTACCAGGAAAGAGGTAAACCATTAACGATGATGCAAAAAGGAGATGTAATTAAATGTTTGCCGGGAACGGAGCACTGGCATGGAGCTTCACCCGGTAACAAACTCACCCATATAGCTATTGGACCCAATACCGATAAAGGAAATGCAGTGTGGCTGGAAAGAGTTACGGACGAGGAATATAAAAATTTTAAGTGATTGATTTGTGCAACGATGTTGTTTGCATATAACTCGGTGCCGGTAAAAATTTAAGTGGAATGTGCACTGACGTCGAGTCGGCCATTTAATTAAGCGACCTATATTCATTGGGAGACTGCCCTACCCTTTTCTTAAACAGCCGTGTAAAATGCTGCGGGTATTTAAACCCTAGTTCATACGCAACCTGGTTGACAGATTTGCTATGGTCAAATATCCTTTCCTTGGCTTCTTCAATGACTCTTTCCTGGATATAATCCTGCGCTGTTTTGCCCGTATCTTTTTTGATAAGATCACCAAAATAGCTCGCAGATAAATTCAATTCACTAGCACACCAGGCTACAGAAGGCAAGCCAATCGTTTGAGGTTTTTCTGACTTGAAATAATTATTTAGTAGTTGCTCAAATTTTTCTAAGATTCCCTGATGAACATTTTCACGGGTGATAAATTGACGATCATAAAAGCGGATACAATAATTCAGGAACAACTCAATGTTTGAGACGATCAAGCGCTTACTGTGCTTATCAATGGCGCGCTCTAACTCGTATTGAATCTTTGAAAAACAATCCATCACAATTTTTCTTTCGCGTTCTGACAGATGAAGGGCTTCATGAAACTCATACCCAAAAAAAGTGAAGTCCAACATATGTTTACCGATCGCGGTACCGTGTATCAGGTCAGGATGAAAGACCAGGGCAAAACCTTTCGGTTGGTAGGTTTCCCCGTTGCTATTCATGCCGGCCACTTGCCCGGGCGCAAGAAAAACCAGCGTGCCTTCCTGGTAATCATAGGTATTCCTTCCATATATCAAATCACCACATTTCACGTCTTTTAAAAAAATGGTATAAAAGCCGAAATACATGCGGGAGCCCTGCCTTGGGGCAGCTTTTGAGAGGTCTACCACGCTAACCAGTGGATGAAGCGTTTCATTGTTGTTAAAAACATTGTAATCATTGATTGTTTCAAACCGGCGAAGAATATCCATAGCAGAGTTATTATCTGGTAATAAAATTACCGCATTCTACTTCCAAACATGAGCATACAAGCCTGAATCAGCAATAATGGTAGGAGAAACCGGAATCTGTATAACCGCTTCAAGGAAAAAGCCGGGAACTTCGTAAAGTGCTGCTATACATACTCATCGCATTAAAAAAGTATAAATGAAAAAATACCTGGTTGGACTTACACTCTTTTCTGCTGTTTCCCTTTGTGCTCAACAATCCACTGGTCAACCTTCGAAGGACGGACCGGAAGTTCTTACAATGTCAGGTACCGTCCGTGGCCATACGCAGGGAGGTGTTTCCAGTTTCAAGGGTATTCCTTATGCAGCCCCTCCGGTCGGTGAGCGTCGCTGGCGTGCACCCCAACCCGTTACTCCGTGGAAAGAAACCCGTGATGCAACAAAGGATTGTGCTGATTGCCCGCAACGAGCCTGGCCAGGATCAAAAGCTGTCCAATCTGAGGATTGCCTTTTTCTGAATGTGTGGGCACCGGAAGCAGCTACAAAAACGTCAAAATTGCCGGTAATGGTTTGGATCCATGGTGGGGGTTTTACAGGCGGCAGCGGCTCAGGTCCGGGCTCTGCAGGTGATGCCTTTGCCAAACAAGATGTTATCCTAATGACAATCAATTACAGGCTTGGCCGTCTTGGTCATTTTGCTTTTCCCGCATTAACTAAAGAACATCCTGACGAGTTTAAAGGCAGCTATGCCTATATGGACCAGATTGCTGCTCTAAAATGGATCAGGGATAACATTTCAGCTTTTGGGGGTGATCCAAATAACGTAACAATTTTCGGATTTTCTGCCGGCGGCGTCTCCGTACACTCTCTTTTGACAATACCGGCTGCGAAAGGCCTTTTCCATAAAGCCATCAGTGAGTCCGGTGGCGGCCGTGATGGTGTGCTCACCGGCCGGCCAATACGCCAGGAAAATGCAGATCCGTTGTATGCTGTTTCCGCGGAAACGATCGGAACAAACTTTGCCCGCAGGCATAAGATCACCGGCACAGACACGGATGCATTGGCTAAGCTCCGCTCACTCAGCACAGAAGACATTGTGGATGGCGGCCAGGAAAATGATAGTGCTATTGGCAGGACTTACTCCGGCCCGATTTTGGACGGCAAGCTGGTGGTGGAAACCGCGGAGACTGCCTATAAGGCTGGGCGTCAATTGCGTGTTCCACTTATCATTGGAAACTGCAGTGCCGAAATAGGGGGTCCCTTTGTCACCAATGCGAGTTCTAAGGACGCGCTGTTTTCTTCCTTTGGCGAACTTCAACCCGAAGCTAAAGCCGCCTTCGATCCCGAAGGAAGTAAGGAATTTGCCGAAGTACTTACCAAGTTTAATACTGACTGGGTATGGGGTGAGCCAGCCCGTATGGTAGCAAGAACTTTCGTAGCTCAACGGCAGCCTACATACATGTACCAATTTGGTTACGTGCCCCCGGCAATGCGGGAACGTGCACGATATGGTGCCGGACACGGTTCAGAAGTCTCGTTTGTATTCAATACGCTGAACGCTCGTTGGGGAGCACCTGCAGAGCCCACAGCTGACGAGAAAGAACTGGCAAGGATCATGAACACCTATTGGGTAAATTTCGCCAAAACAGGAAATCCAAATGGAGCGGGTCTGCCGCCCTGGAGTAATTACGACCTTAAAAAAGAAGAGATGCTCGATGTCGATTTAGACGGGAAGCCGGTTAGCAAGCCTGATCCGCGTAAAGCAAGATTTAATGTGGTAGAAAAGGCATTTAAACAACGGGATCGAATTCAATCACGAGGTATTTAATGGAACCCAAGTCACAATCGGCTCTGATTGGTGAAAAAGTACAATAACGGTAACTTAGCCTTGAGCAAAAAAAAGTGAGTATAAATCTCTCTTTCGCAACTGAAGAAGTTTACCTCTAAGAATATTAAAATGGTTGAAAAAGAGTTTCAGGTCAAAAAAGCCATTTTGTTTTTGCAAGTTCACAACTAAACTGAATATCATGACAGAACAAAAAACATCAATTAACCGGCGTTCATTTCTCAAATCATCAGCGCTTGCCGGCGGCGGGTTAATGCTGAGTTTTACATGGTTGTCAGCTTTCAAACTTCCGGGAGAAGCTGGCAAGCCGGATGTTCCGAATTGGATTGAGGTAAACGGGTATATCAAGATCACCGCGGATAATGTCATCAAGATCCTGAATCCAAACCCCGAGTTTGGGCAGAATGTTATGACCTCGCTCCCGATGATCGTAGCCGAGGAGCTGGACGCCGACTGGCAAAAAGTTGTGGTGGAAATGGGGCCGCACGACAGCGTGAAGCTCGGGCCACAATTTACCGGCGGAAGCAATTCAGTGCGCATGTATTGGAAACCGCTTCGTGAAGCTGGTGCCGCCGCCCGCACCATGCTGATGCAGGCTGCGGCAGACACTTGGAAGGTACCTGCGGAAGAACTAACGACAAATGCGGGATTGATTGTTCATCCAAAAAGTATGAAGTCGGGAACCTATGGCGAGTTCGCAGCCAAGGCAGCGGTTATTCCCGTTCCAAAGGAAATTAAATTGAAAGATCCGGTAAAGTTCAAGGTAGTCCGAAGCTCACAAAAAAATGTGGAGGGATTGAAAATCGTTTCGGGCAAACCCTTATTTGGGTTGGATTATAAACAAGAAGGAATGCTGATCGCAATGATCGTACATCCGCCTGCTTTCGGGATGAAACTGAAATCGTTCGACGCAAGTGAAGCCTTGACAATGGCGGGCATAAAAGATGTTTTTCTACAAAAATTATATCCGGACGGTTTTGAGCAAGGAGGCTTTGATACCCGATCTTTTAACGATATGCTGGTCATTGTTGGCAAAAGCACCTGGCAGGTAATGCAGGCGCGCAAAAAGTTAAAAGCACAATGGGAACCCGCCGGTGATATAAAAGACATCATTGGAGGCAGGGGCGGAAAAAAAGAGGTGATCGTACCTGGCGAGCTGGAAAGCACCGATGCACAACATAAAAAAATGCAGGAATTTGCAAGCAAACCTGCCCAGCAACTAAGAAGGGATGGCGACCCCGAGACGGCTTTTAAAAATGCTGCGCAAATTATCGAGCGTACTTACAACGCACCTTTTTTGGCACACAATTGCCTGGAGCCAATAAACTTTTTTGCGCACGTAACTGCCGAGAAAGCCCTGGTAGCCGGCCCGTTGCAGGCCCCAGGTTGGTCTGAACCCACGTTGGCAAAATTGTTGAATCTACCGGCCGACAAGATCGAGATCCAGATGACCCGGATGGGTGGTGGTTTTGGGCGACGTGCATACGGACATTATCTCTATGAAGCTGCAATCATCTCTCAAAAACTAAACGCTCCTGTCAAGCTGATGTACACGCGTGAGGACGATATGACCTATGGTATTTATCGTCCCATGTACACCGCAATCTACCGCGCAGCGCTAGACGCAAACAAAAACCTGGTCGCTTTTCACGTAAAGGGCGGGGGCATCCCGGAACATCCGATACATGCAAATAGGTTCCCGGCAGGGGCAGTAGATAATTACCTGGCCGAAGGCTGGCAGATACCATCTAACATCACCATCGGCGCATTCAGGGCGCCCCGATCAAATTTCAATGCGGCTGCAGAACAATCATTTTTAGATGAACTGGCAGAAGCAATGGGTAAAGATCCCATCGAACTTAGACTGGAATTACTGCAAAGGGCTAAAGAAAAGCCAGTTGGCAAGAACAATGAATATGATGCCGACAGGTATGCCGGGATATTAAAACTGGTAAAAGAAAAATCAGGATGGAACAAAGCAGAAAACAAAAAATACAGCCGGGGAATTGCTGCCTATTTCTGCCATAACTCTTATGCTGCCCATGTGGTTGACCTGACGATGAAGAACGGGCAACCTTATGTTGAACGGGTATTCAGTGCAGTTGACTGTGGAATTGTCGTTAACCCCGATGCAGCCACCAATATGGTTCAGGGTGCTGTTGTGGATGGAATCGGAAATGCATTCTATGGAAAATTAACGCACAAGGATGGAGCTGCGGAACAAACAAATTTCCATAATTATAGGATCATTCGAATGAACGAAGCGCCAAAGAAGGTCGAAGTTCATTTTGTGCAGAACAACATTGACCCGACAGGATTAGGTGAACCGCCGTTCCCACCTGTATTCGGCGCCGTAGCGAATGCCTTGTACCGGGCATACGGCAAACGGCTTTATGAACAACCTTACGGTCCACAAATTCCACAGCAAACAATGCCGGATGTAAAAAGAAAACCAGTCAAATCAAAACTGATACTCAATAAACGGCGTGCCCAGTAAAATTTTATCATCATTTATACTTTAAGATATGATCACTTTAAATATCAATACAAAAACCTACAATGTAGACGTTGATCCAAACACGCCATTACTGTGGGTGCTCAGAGATGAGCTGGATCTTGTTGGAACGAAATATGGTTGCGGCGTTGCACAGTGCGGTGCCTGCGTAGTGCACCTGAATGGCGAGGCCGTACGCTCCTGTGTAACAAAGGTGAGTCGTGCGGAGGGACAAAAAGTTGTAACGATTGAAGGGCTAGCAGAAAAACATGACCATCCTTTACAGGTGGCCTGGCAGGAAGTGGATGTGCCCCAATGCGGCTATTGTCAGTCCGGCCAGATCATGGCTGCTGCAGTCCTGCTCCGCGAAAATAAAAACCCGACCGACGCCGACATCGATGCTGCTATGTCAGGTAACATTTGCCGGTGCGGAACCTACCTTAGAATTCGCAGTGCCATTCATGCAGCGGCGGAGTTGCAGCGCAAAACAACATAATCATACATCCCAGTTACTGACCGCGTTAAATTCAATCATCATGAGCAAATCCACGTCACGACACTTCATACCAAAAAAAACAATCACGGTTTTAGCGATCATACTCTCATTTGTTTCGTTCATGAGTTTTGCATCCAAAGATGCAACCATGAAAAAGACTCCAAATCAGAAGAGCATTAGTAAGGATAGTCTTGAATCGGTGCAGGCGTTTATGAAAGTATATGATGTCTTGATGCACCCGCGTTGCATGAACTGTCATCCAAAGGGAGATGTGCCGTTGCAAGGAGATGACAGTCACCTGCATACCATGCTACCGCGAAGGGGCAAAAACGGGGACGGTATTTATGCCATGAAATGTAAGAACTGTCACCAACCTGAAAACGCTCCAGGCTTACATACTCCTCCCGGCAATCCCAAATGGGCGTTGCCGCCTGCAGACATGAAGATGGTTTTCGAGGGAAAAAGCCCGCGGGAACTGGCTTTGCAGATTATGAACTTCAATAAAAATGGTCATAAGAACAAGGAAAAACTGCTGGAACATGCCAGGGACACGCTCGTAAAAGCTGGATGGAATATGGGTGAAGGCCGGGTGGCTCCACCATTGCCTTATGATGAATTTGTTAAAGCCTGGGATACCTGGATTGAAAAGGGCGGTTATGCACCTAAAGCGAAGTAGTCCTTTAATTAACCTGGTATTCGTTCACTTGAATTGCGCAGATAGGTTCTTGTCTATTGCCAATAAATATCCAGCCAGGTTTGGATATAACAGAAGTCTACTGCAGCTTTTATGCAACGAATCAATCGGCTCCTCCAGTGCTGATATTCTACGTCATCTCAGTAATTAATACCTCAACTTTCTAGCACCAGCAAAGTATCAATTGTGTACCGCTAACCCCGTAGTGTAGACGTAGTTAGTCCTGGACGCTATAATTAATCAAACTACATTCACTAAACTAGTCTAAATAAAAAAATTTATGAAAGCATTCATCCTGGGACTTCTTTTAATCGCCGGTGCGCAATTGTCCAACGCACAATCAAAACAAGACAGTACTTCACCAAGGACCTAAACAAAAGCAGAACAGGAACTCATAACACTTTCAAATACGAAGTGGCAATGGATGTCAGATAAGAATGTAGATAAGCTGGCTTCACTCTTCCACGACAAGGCCAAATTTGTGCATATGAGTGGAACCTGGAAAAAAGATGAAGAACTGGAGATCATAAAGACCGGCAGCATCTGGTACAAGAAAGCAGACGTACACGATGCCGTGGTAGAGATCGTCGGTGACGTTGCCGTAGTTTGGAGCCGCATCACACTCACCGCTGTCGTTCGCGGCAATGACGCCGTTACGCAGTTTACCGTTACTGAACCCTATAAAAAAGTTGGCAAAGAATGGAAATTATTGGCCTTGACATTCAGCAGTGTCCGGGATACCCATAAAATCAAGCACTAGGTACCCATGTTTCGTGTTGGTTGTGACGGACGAAATCGACTAACACCTCGGTATATGCGCAATCTTTAAATTTTGATCATTACGTCCTTTATCCAGGTTTGTTTGCGTGTCACATGTTCAGTAAATGTTGCGAGCATGTTTCCAGGCTGAACTTTTAATATATAAAACTGAACCACCATCGGTATGCTAATCAGACACACAACTACCTGCGAAGTTTAACTGTCGCTTTAAATAAAAATCCGATTTTTTGAGTGGGTAGTGAACGGCATCAAATTTCCTGGAACTCTTCCCGGAAAATATTAAAGCTCTTGCGATGGTATTTACAAAGGCCATGCTGCTCAATGGCGAGGCGGTGTTCGGAGGTGCCGTAACCTTTATTTGTGTGCCAGCAATAATGGGGATACTCGGCATGAAGTTGCCGCATGTATTCATCACGATAGGTTTTAGCCAACACACTTGCGGCAGCGATCGATGCATACTTTCCGTCACCTTTTATGATACATTCATGCGGAATAGCAGTGTAGGGTTTGAAGCGGTTACCGTCGATCAATAACAAACCCGGGATCAACAAAAGTTTATCGATGGAAACATGCATCGCTTTAAATGACGCCTGCAAAATATTTATGCAGTCAATTTCGTCATTGTCAATTGCGGAGACAGCAAAATCGATGCTCTCTTTTTCAATGATCGGGCGCAAAAGATCTCTTTCTTTTTCAGACAGTTGTTTGCTGTCATTTAACAGCGGATGAAAAAAATCGTAAGGAAGTATGACTGCCGCCGCGAACACGGGACCGGCGAAACAACCCCGGCCGGCTTCATCAAGCCCGGCTTCTTTTACCCTGTCTTGGAAATATGGAGCTAACATTTTCGGTCGCAAAAATAATGAATCCGAAAACTAAATTATTGAATAGTTGCTGTAATACCTTTGCACCCAATATGAAATCATCCACATCTTTTTACACATATTCAAAAATCGTATTAGTGGCTGTTTTCCTGGTAATTGTCGCGGGGGGCGTAGTGCGTATGACGCAGAGCGGAATGGGATGCCCGGACTGGCCAAGGTGTTTCGGAATGTGGGTTCCTCCAACCGATGCAAGCCAGCTGCCTGCGAACTACGAGAGCTATTTGAAGCAGCAAGACATAGATCATACTTTTAATGTTTTTCATACCTGGACAGAATACATCAACCGGTTGTTAGGTGCGTTACTTGGATTGTTACTACTCGTACAGTTCGCCTGGAGTTTGAAGTACTGGAAAACAGATCGCAAAATTATCTGGTTGTGTTTGGGATTATTAATATTGACCGGCATCCAGGGATGGCTCGGCAAACGGGTGGTAGACGCCAACCTGGCCACGGTAAAAATAACGACGCACATGCTGGTGGCTATCTTGATCGCCGCAATTGCACTTACGATCATTCATCATTTATCCCCAGGAAAGCTATTCATTAATAAGAAGTTAAGAAATATCACTTTCGTTACCTTGGGGCTGGTCATAGTGCAAATCATTTTTGGCACCGCGGTAAGAGAACAGATCGACGAAATCAGCAAGGCAATGGGTTATGAAAACCGTGGCAACTGGATAAGCAAACTCGACAACGTATTTTATGTGCACCGCTCCTTTTCACTGGTGGTTGCCGCCTTTTGTTTGTATGTTTTTTTTCAATTTAAAAAGTCAGGCATTCGCCTATTAAGTACGCCATTGATCTTGATCAGTGTTTTTAGTGAGATCGTGCTGGGTATCATTATGGCAAATTTTGACATACCGGCTATTGCCCAACCCTTACATTTGCTGTTTTCGACCGTGCTGTTTGTAGCTTTGTATAATAACTGGCTAAAAACTGTCGCTTAGCCTGGCATTGGAAAACGTTAATTTGTGTACGCTATTTGACCACCAGTCATATTAAATCCTATCTTTTATCGTTATAGTTCCAGATAAATGATTTTAGTAGATGCGGCCTTTGCTAAAGAATATATTTTACTCCTTTCCCATCCAGTTACTCATCCTGCATTTTAGAAAATACCAGGTATTGCTTATTTTTTGGGCCATCCTCGTAAGTGTTGTTGACAGCGGGTTTATGAAGACCTTTGGCGCTGATTCCCTGTTCTTTGTGCCGGAATATATGGGTGAGGTAAACGCGATCAGCGCCTGCCTCGTTGGCATATCTACCGGGGTTTTCTTTATGAGTTGGAACATCACCACTTTTATCCTCCACACGAAAAGGTTTAAATTTCTTGCAGCAACCTCTAAACCCTTCCTGAAGTATTGTATCAATAACGCCGTTCTTCCGCTGTTGTTCCTTATTTTTTACCTGGTAAAAATGATCCAGTTTGATGTGAATAAGGAATTGCTCTCCCTGGGCGAACTACTTGTCTTATCAACCAGTTTTCTCGGTGGCGTATGCATCCTTCTATTCTTTTCTTTTGGCTATTTTTTTGGAGCAGAT
>JAURWD010000223.1 GCA_030655145.1 Ferruginibacter sp. | reverse complement strand
ACCCCAGGCCATGCCGTAGGTAAACAACGCCGTACCGGTTAATTCTTTTCCGCCAAAATTTGTGGAGTCGTGCAGGCTCACATTCCAATAACCATCTTTGCGTTGTATGGGCACCAGGGCTTTCATCATCGATTGAAAATCTCCGACATATTCGGCCCGGTGTGCATCATTTTTTGGCAACTTCGATAGTACCCGCACGAGCGCTGCAATTACCCAACCATTGCCCCTGCTCCAGTAGCAATCTTCGCCATTGGGTTCTTTATAAGGCGGATCAAAATCTTTGTCACGCCACCATAAACCTTCAGCCGGATTGTACAAGCCCTTATCACCATGTTTATACTTCGTGAATGCATACATGTCATACGCCCGGTTGAAATAACTGGTATCCTTTTGCAACACGCCTAACTGGATAAAAACAGGCATCGCCATCTGGATCGCATCTACCCAATTCCAGTCATCGATTTTATCAGAGGCCTTCATTTTATCAATGGAAGCTTTTATGTCTTTTATGCGTTCTTCTTTTTTATCGATCAAATACAGGTCGATGTAAGTTTGACCGCAAGCCTGGTTATCGCCATTGCGTGTTTCGATACCATTACGTAAGCCCCAATTGTGCTTTTCGCCCCACTGCACTGCATAATCGTAGTAGTCTTTCTTTGGATCAACTGCATACAAGGCCATCAAGCCTTCATAGTACACAGCCCTGGTCCAGATATGGCTCGGCCAGGTTCTGCTACGGGAAGGGACGAAAATTTCCTTCCCCGCATCGGGCCATTTATCCATGAAATATTTATTGGCCAGGGTGATTGATTGAAGTACCTGTTTTTTTTCGGGCGCTTTTTGTGCGGTTACCGCAAGACTTCCACTAAGCAGCAGGATGGTGCAAAGGGTCAGTATTGAAAGACGGGAATAGTGGGGCATACAATCGCTTTTTATCAGGGTTGAAAAATATTTAATTACAGGGATATAGCTGTCCTGCCGGGTTTGCAGGATAGTTGAGTGAATTGTTATTGATAAGGTTATTGATTTAGAGGATTGCGCAAACAAAATCAATAAAAAATGTCTCGGCTTTTATTAACCAGTCGTTGCATAAGCTGCCTCTTTCGGTTCGGTGACGACGGAGTCGGCATTGAAAACATCAAGCGCAGCGAGATTTTTCAAAGAAGCGAAAGCAGCAGCGTTGCAATGACGCAGCCCGACGGCTGTGGAGGCGACAACGACTTCATTAAGACTTTTACGAACAGTAAAACAACTACAACCATTTCCGGGTTTTAATGCAGGCATGAAAATTAACGGAATGAGAGTCCAGGCGCAGCGTTATTCATTCCGCAATAATCCATCAATGAAAAATGCCAACTATGGCATTTTCTTCAACCCTTCCCACTTTACCTTCCACCTACCATCTTTAGGAATGCCCGGTTCAGGAATAGTACTACCATCATAGCCTGCACACATCAAGGCAACTGCTGCCAGTAGCCCGCCGTTGCCGGGAAGGTAGATCGTCAGGCGCTGGTCCTGGTAGTTGTGACCGTTGTTGAGATAAGTGTTCGTGGTGATGGGCATAAGAAGGGCATCGATGGCTTTGTCCGGCTGCCCGAGGCGGACTGCGGTCATAGCAGTCATCGGAAAATCCCAGCCCCAGGTATCATTCCAGCTCCAGTTTTTCCAGATCCAGTCAAAGGTATGTTGCATCAGGGCTGAATCCACGAGGCTTGTTTTCGGGAGCATTCCCCATGCGCCAAAAACAGACGGATGATCCGTGCGAAACTCAGGATTGGTATAAGAATCGGTTGCGCTTTCCGTGAACAGGTAGCGACTATCCTGTACCGGCAGTGCAGACAGATCCTTCAGCACTTCGTCCCATTGTTTGTTGCGGGGAAGCTTAGCCCGCTCACGCCATTGCTGGGCAGTTTCCAGCGCCCAATGCCAATAAACAAGTTCATAAGTCGGATTAAATGTTTGTTCGGCCTTAAACCGTTCCTGCGCCGCGATGATGCCTTTACCCAGGATATATTTCTTTTTAACGGAATCATATTTCGCGAAAGAAGCCATAAACTCGGCCGTTTCGAAAACAAGGTCTTTGTATTTATCAAGGACTTTTGGGGTCCGGTTAGCCCGGTAGGCGAGCTCCGAAAAATAGATAAAATGAGGTTGCTGCCATACAAGGAAGGCCCCGATGGAGGATGGCACTTCCCTACCGTCGTTGTCGGTCATCTTTTGCCAGCGCAGACCTTTGTAACCCTGCCGCCGGGCTATCTGCCTGGCACCTTCGGCGGCTTTGAAGTACCATTTCATGGTGGACTCCATGAGCGGTGTTCGTCCCCATAACCCGAAATGGACCGCATGCCACCAATGCATTTCCATGTGCGGCTTGCCATACCAGCTGTTGTAAGTCAGCCCTGTTTCCTGGGGCGGATTATCACCAACGCACTGCACTCGCGTCAGGTATTGCGAAAGGATGATCCTTCGTTCAAGTTCCCGCGCCCGGGGATCCGTACTTCCGGCAAAATCTACTGCACCACCAGCGTTCCAGAAGGCTGCCCAGTGTTGTTTATTGTGCGTAGCGGTTTGAAGAAATGATGAAACAGGCTTCGCTATTTTTATATTTCCAAAGCGCAGGCTGAGTTCGAAAGTTTTATTACGTCCCGGCGCCACGAGGAAATAGTGAGGGGATTTTTTAGTGACTGCTGCCTTTTCTTTCCATCCCAAATTGATATAATACTGTGTGGTATCGAGCACATGCTCAATGACCGCCGAATTTCCGGAGCTCCCGGTTACGATGCTCTTATGTTTATTTTCACTGCTCCAGTTATTTCCCATATCTGCCCAATTACCTGTTGGATACGGAAGTCGCACCCGGATCTTTAAACGGTTTTGTTGCAAGAGATCGGAGGTGATCTTTACAGCAATCCCATCCTGGTCCTGGCTCCCATAGGTGATAACGGTAACGGGCACCTGCTCCACCTTAAATGTCGAATGAATCTCGCCGGTCCACATATCGAGTGTCTGGCGAATGTCCTGCAGGTCAGAAATAACATACAAGCTGCCATCCTTTTTTGTGATCTCCAGTCCAATGTTGGCCAACTGCAGCCGGTGAAGATTCTGCCGAAAATAATCCGAGGCACTCTTATGTTCCGGGGGGCTGTTCCACTGAACAGCGTAGGTCACTTCACGGCCATGCAGTTGATAGGGTTTTAAGGCATCCTCAAATTTAAGGTTGCCGGTATTCGGGAAACTGTGCCAGCCCCACTCTGATTGTGTTCCCAGGGGCACGCCTTTCGCATACGCATCAGGGAAGGACTGCAAACCGGTTACGTCAACGGTGAACGCAAACGCTCCATTTCCGACAGACAAAGATGAAAGCGAATCAAAGCGGGTATTGACGATCGTATGCCGTCGAACCAGTCCCTGCCTGTTGATCGGCTGTGCGTAAACGTTAGTTAAAGTCAAAACTATGGTGACTATCGAACAATAATATTTTAAACAGTTCTTCATTTCAATTATTTTTTGTGTGCATGTGCAGCCCAATGCCAGCATATTCACGTGTAATTTATTGACAAGAAAGCTACACGCTGGAAGGACGTCAATCAACGGAGATAATCCTGCAGGCTACATTGTTTCAATTCTTTGATGCCGGCTACTACGATCGCAGCATTGAACTCCGCTCCCTCCCGGTTTGTATGAGTATGTTCTTTTGGAAAAAAAGCTTTCACTTTTTCTTCG
>JAURWD010000222.1 GCA_030655145.1 Ferruginibacter sp. | reverse complement strand
CGACAGGTATTTCTCAAAGGTTGGAACAAACTCACCAGGCTCAAATCCAAAGAGGCGGAAAAGATTATCAGAATATTCCAGTTCGCCCGCCCTCAGATCCCAGGAGTAACTTCCAATCAAGGCGTTTTCTTCTGCCTGGGCGAAAATGTTGTTCTTTATGATCAGTTGATTGTTGAGTTTGTACAATTCGCTTGTACGTTCGATCACTTGTTTTTCAAGGCTGTCGGAGAGATCTTTTTGTCCCTGTATGTCTGTGCTGGTACCAACCCATCGTTGAATGGTACCATCCGGACTTTTTTGCGGCAATGCACGCGTCAGGTACCACCGGTAGTCGCCGGTTTTGCTTTTCAATCTTTGTTCATTGATGAATTCTTCGCCAGCGGCGAGAGAGGTTTTCCACTTTTCCGCATTGAGGCGCCAGTCTTCGGGGTGCACGATATCGACCCAACCGTCCGCGAGAAAATGATCCGGTTCTCCGCCTGTGTAGTCATACACTGCTTTACTAAAATAATTGAGGCGGCCTGTAACATCAGCGGTCCACACAAACTGCGGCATGGAGTCGGCCAACAGGCGAAACCGGGCCTCGCTTCTGCGTAGTTCCTCAAGGCTGTTGCGTTGCTCTGTGGTGTCTAACACTGTACCGTACATGCGCATGGTTTCACGCATGGCATTGTGCAAGATCTTCCCATAAACTTTCACCCAGCGGATAGCGCCACCCGGTTGTATGATGCGGGCCTCGTACACTAGGGAACCTTTCGCATACGAATCTTCGACTGCTTTATCCCGGACAGGTTTGTCCTCCACATGAAAGCGGGAGAGCAGATCCGCATGACTTACGTCTTTACCGGTGAAGCCAAAGATTTCCAACAGCCTGTCTGAACTTCGAAATAAACTTTTCTCCAGGTCCCAATCAAAGGTGCCAATATTGGCAGCTTCAATTGCGAGTCGCGAACGCTGTTCAGCTTCTTCAACTTTCACTCTGGACATGACAAGTTCGGTAATGTCGTAACCAAATAGTAAAATACCTTCCGGCTGGCCATTTTTACTTTTTAGCGGCTGAAAAATAAAATTGTAGAAACTCTTTTGGTCATCTCCGCCAGCGGTTGTCAACTTAAATGGCATTTCTTTCCCGACAAACATTTCACCTTTTTCGTACACCTCATCGAGAATGTCGTGAAAGCCCTGCTCCTTAAGTTCGGGAAAGGCCTCCCGAAAATCTTTACCGATCAATGAACGCGAACTACTGACTTCAGAATAAAGATTATTTACCATTTCGTGCGTATGACCTGGCCCTTTCACAATGGCGAAAACAGCAGGCAGATCTTTAAAGTACTCAGACAGTTTATTGAAACTACCTTCTGCTGTATAACGTCGTTTATTCTCAGACTTAAAAACAAAATAGGTAACGGTAACAGCAAGAATGGAAAGAACAGAAAGAAAAAGCGAATAGAAGGGTGTGATAGAAGCAGCGTAGTTTTTTTGAGCTATGCGAGCACGCAGTAAATTGTCCTCGATGCGAATCATCTGTTGCACCAAACCACTTAAGCGATCCTTCAATTTTTTGCCCGCTGTAAGCATCTCCCGCATGGCGTAAATGTCTCCTGCCGGTGTGTTCAGACTTTGTTGCAGGCGGCCGATTCGCTGTGTAACCAGTTTACGCATCAGGATAGCATTTTCCTGTTGAGTTTTGTCCTCGCTCACTAAAGAATCGATGTCCTGTAGGATTTCCTGGTGATCACTGATCATCAATGTGAACTGCTGGAGGTAACTGGTGTCACCGGTCAATAAGTATCCACGCTGGTTGGTTTCCGCTTCTTTAACGTGTGACAGTATTTGTTCGAGCCGCAACTTCACCAAACTGGTGTGAGTAATGTAATCAGCCTTGCGATCAAGGTCCATGATGCGCTGGTAAGAAAAAATGGAAAGCATTCCCATAAGAAACACCACGAAGAGGAAGATGATGTCGAATAAGGTGGTTCTCTGAAGGTTCATGCTACAGGCGTGTTCTAAGGGAAAGAGATAATCAAAAATATACTAAAACCAGCTACTTCCATTAACTGCTTAACGCTTGACTATGATTTATTGTTTTGCCTTCATCAATATCTCCAGGTTCATATTGTAAAAACCTTAACAAGAACTATTTAAACATCAGGGGCGTTTCCCCCTCTCAACTTTAATGAACGCCGGCGCGAATTATCAGTCATTCCATTCTTAAACAACCTGTTTAAACCACTGTCACCAGCATGGTGAAACGAAACTAAAAATCATTTGTATGAAAAAGTATGTACTCATTTTGGTGGTCTCCGCGGCGAGCTTTTCGCAATCAGTTATGGCCCAGGAGATCACCTTGAAAGCCGGCGCCTTGGGCAGTGATTGGCGCGGCAATGGCATAAATGTCTTAAACACCTTAGTGGGCGTGACCGGAAAATTTCTTAGCCGCAGTCCGTATATCGGTTATTATGGCGGAGCGACAGTTAGCATCCCTGTCTCTGAACAGGTTTCGATTGAGCCTGGCTTGATCTATAGCCAAAGCGGAACTTCCCTCAAAGGTGAACTAGGCTTGAAAGGAATTGACTTTTTAAATATCAATGCGAGTGCAAGCATGGTACAACAACGTATCGAAATGCCGGTTCTTCTAAAAGCAGATCTTGGCAACGGGCTTCAATTGATGGCAGGTCCGCAGGCAAGTTATCAGCTCGCCAGCAAGTTGCGGGTGCAGGCCGGTGCTTTTGGATTCAACCTGCTTAACAGGAGCATTGATATGTCGAATAGTTTTGAACCCCTCAATGTTTCGGCAATAGCTGGTTTGCAATATAACCTGCCAAACGGCCTGGGTATACAGGCATCCTACGAACATGGCCTTACCAGTATTATGAAAGATCGTTCTGCAAAAGTGTATACCCAGTCGGGCCGGGTCGGACTGAGTTACAGATTTTAATGTGATCAAAAAGCCTCTGATGTCATTATGTTCCCCGGTTTTGCCGGGGAATTTCTTTTTCAACATGGTCGAAATTATTGCCGCAATTGCTGGCAGATTTTTTTCTTACTTACGCTTATGTTGCGTGCATTAATTCCTTCATCCTTCAATTTCAACCGTTAAACAAAAACACTGCGGGTCTAAAGACGATTCAAGTAAATTGCTGAAATAAGGACAAGGCATGTTAAGATGTTATTTTTTATGGGTCGGATTATTTTTTGCTGTACCGGGGTTTGCACAGCCACTGCAGGAACCTGTTCCATTTTTATTGGAAGCACTGAACGATAAGCAGCAGCTAGCCGAAGGGGTTAGTGTGACAATAGTGGGTGTTCCGGATAGTGTTGTGCAAAAGACGATTGTAACAGATGAGAAAGGCGTTGCTTTAGTTGAAGATCTGCCCCCCGGCTCCTATGTTTTTAAATTTACCGGAGTTGGCTACCAGGTGCATGTTTCCCCCGTATATACATTTCCCATAACACCAGGAAGCCAGGCGAAATATACCGCCACCTTGCTGTCAACCGCGGCCATGATGCAGGATGTTACCGTCATCGGCTCCCGCCCGTTTGTTCAACATGTGCAGGGAAAAGTGTTGATCAATGTTGACGCTGCAGTGACCAATGCCGGAACCACGGTGCTGGAATTATTGGAGAAATCTCCGGGAGTGATGGTCGATAAAAACGGCACCATCAGCCTGCAGGCAAAAACCGGCGTGTTGGTGTTGATAGATGATAAGCCCACATACTTGTCGGGAACCGAGTTATCAAACTTGCTGGGTAGCATGAGTTCTTCCCAGGTAGACCAGATCGAGTTGATGGCGAACCCGCCGGCGAAATATGATGCCAGTGGCAATGCCGGTATCATTAATATAAAAACGAAGAAAAATAAACAGAAAGGTTTTAATGGCTCCCTGACAGTTTCGGGTGGCCAAGGGCGTTACTACAAAAACAATAACAGCCTGGTGATGAATTACCGGAACGGAAGGTTCAATAGTTTTCTCACCTACAGCATGAACCTCAATAAATACTACACCGATATTTACGCTTATCGCCGATATTTTGATCCAGCGGGTAACCTGCTGGCGGTGTTGGATCAACCTACTTATTTCAAAGGCCGCAGTTTTAATAACACCCTCAAAACCGGTGTTGATTATTACCTTTCGGATAAAACGACCGTTGGGTTTACCTTCACAACGGTGAAGGCTACACGAAAAGGAGATGGACAAGCAGAAGCAACCTGGTTGAATGCTGCCGGACGGGTTGATTCTGCGGTAGCTACCTACAGCAACAGCCACAATCGTTTTCAAAACACCGGTCTTAATTTCAATCTTCGACACAGTATTAATAAAACGCAGGACCTGTCTTTCGATGTAGACTGGCTGAACTATGACATCGCCAACCAACAATTATTTGAAAACCGGTTATTATCTGCCGGAGGGTATTCCGAAGCGTCTAAAGGAAATATTCCTTCAGGTATTCATATTTTTTCTGGAAAAGCTGACCACAGTTTTCGATTTGGAAAAAATGGCAAGCTGGAATCAGGCTGGAAGTCATCCCGAATCTCAACAGATAATCTTGCGGATTACCAACTGCTGGATGGAAACCAATGGCAGCCCGACCTCGGCAAAAGCAATCATTTTCTTTACACCGAAAATATTCATGCGCTGTACAGCAGCTTCGCGAACAAGTTTAACCGGATTAGCATGCAGGCTGGGTTAAGATACGAGCATACATCCTACAATGCCAATCAACTTGGTAACCCGGCCCGAAAAGACTCCGCGTTTTCAAGGAAATACCAGGGCCTTTTTCCTTCGGGATATGTCAGCTACCAGGTTGATTCTGCGCACTCGCTTACTTTCACCGCGGGACGGCGGATCGACCGGCCGGCCTTTCAAAAATTGAATCCTTTTATTTTCATAATGAACAAGTACACGTATCAAACAGGGAATCCCTTTTTCCTGCCACAGTACAGTTGGAACATGGAGCTTAGCCACCAGTTTAAAGAGTTGTTCACGACCGCAGTTTCTTATAGCACGATCAAAAATTATTTTTCGCAACTATTCCTCACCGATACCGCGGGCATCCTCTATTATTCGGAAGGCAATGTGGGCCGGGTTCATAATGTTGGTGTTTCCTTGACGGTGCAGGCAGCGCCATTAAAATGGTGGTCCTTTACCAGCCAGGCGATCTTCAACCATAAAGAATTGAAAGGGTACCTGGGGAACGATTATTCTTCATCGATCGACCAGTTTAACATCAATCTCAATAACCAGTTCAGGTTGAATAAAATTTATACGGCCGAACTATCAGGTTTTTATACTTCCAGGGCACGAAATGATTTGCAGGAATTACTGTATCCAACCGGACAGCTTTCAATTGGGATGGCGAGACCTGTATTAAAGAAAAAGGCGACGCTCAAAATAAGTATGCGGGACCTTTTTTACACCCAGGCGATGGAGGGACTGACACAGTTCCAGGCTGCGGATGAATATTTCATCCTGCGGCGAGATACCCGGGTTTTTAATCTTTCTCTTACCTGGAGATTTGGGAAACCACTTAAGACCATCAAGCGTGCCGGGAGCGGTGCAGGTGATGAAATGCAACGGGTGGGCAATGGGTAGGAGGTTTATTGATGTCACTATCAGGCAGGTTCCTGGTAGAGCCCAAAAATATTTCCAGCCGGGTCACTAAACTTCGTGGTGATCTCTGGTGCATCGGCACCAACTTCCTGCGTAATTTTCCCGCCGTTTGATTTCACCATCGCCATCGTAGCTTCAATGTCGTCTACCATAATATGCACCATGTAGCCACTATCAGCTACAGCTTTTTTATTTGTTACCCAGGTTCCACTGACCTCGCCCACGCCATCATCAAAAGCAGTTGAGCCGTCATTACGCGTACGGATCCTCCAATTAAAAACGGTGGCATAAAAATCTGCGGAAACTTTAAGATCAAGCGCCGGGATCTCCATGAACAAATTTTTCCATGGCCAACTGTCGGTGGTTTGAATTCTTCCATTGTTGAAATTTTTCTTTGGTAAAATATACGACTAATCTGCTTCTGCGCAAGTATGGGATAAACTCGTTTTCATGACAGGGTGGTTTTTTTAAGGTGGAAATAGTTGCCTTTCAACCCCTAAATTTCCGACATGAGTAAAATGGGAGGGAACTTGTTTTCAGTGAGTTGTATTTTAACGAGATACCAAAAAATCCTTCCATGTTGTTCTTCCAATCTCGCCGAAATCTAATCGTTATTGCGCTCCTGGGCAGTGTTCTTGGCTCTATGGGACAGGGCCTTACCCTTCCGCGAACGCCGAGTCCCGGAGCTACCGTCTCCCAAAGAATAGGGATCTCAGATGTCACCGTAACATATTCCAGGCCGGCAGTGAAGAATCGCGAAGTGTGGGGTGCGTTGGTTCCGTACGGCTGGAATGTGCAGGGTTTTGGGTCCGGTACTTCGGCACCGTGGCGGGCAGGGGCAAATGAAAATACGCTCATTTCCTTTTCACACAATGCGCTGCTTGCCGGAAAAAAAGTGCCGGCAGGAACCTATGGCTTGTTCTATGTGGTCAACAAGGATAACAGCGCGGAGCTCATCCTGTCCCGCGACACCAAGTCCTGGGGAAGCTTTTTTTACGCGGAAAAAAATGACGTGTTGCGGGCCAACCTCCAGGCGGAGACCGGCGCCTTCACTGAACTGCTCACCTATGAATTTTCTGGGTTAACAAAGAATTCCGCCGATCTCGTCCTTCGTTGGGAAAAGAAAGCCTTCCCGGTGAAAGTTGAATTTGATGTAGATGAAATTGTGGTCGCGAATATGACGGAAGAGCTCAAAGGCCCTGCTGGTTTTAATTGGCAGGGATTTGCCACGGCTGCGAACTATGCAGTGCAAAACAAAACCCACTACAATGATGCACTGACCTGGATCGACCGGGCAATTGCACAAAACAAAAGTTTTGGAACCCTCAGTATAAAAGCGGCATTACTCCGGGAAACAGGCAAAGCAGCAGAGGGAGCTGCGTTGATGAAAGATGCCGTAGCGGGAGCGACCGAAAATGAATTGAATGCTTACGGCTACCAATTGCTCGCCGCCGGTGATCTTGCAGGTGCCGTAGAAATGCTGCAAATAAATACAAAACGCTTTCCCAACAGCGCGAATGCCTGGGACAGCCTGGGCGAGGCATACTTTACGAAAGGAGATAAAAAAAATGCACTCACAACATTTAAAAAAAGCCTGGAGATGAATCCCCCGACCAATGTAAAGGCGAATACGGAAAAATACCTTAAGCAGCTTGGCGAATTGTAAGGCATTCACCAGTAATGGTGACCGACTTTTTCAATGACCGGGTATATATAAAACAGCCTGTCCATAGTTAACCCTGGGGCAGGCTGATTCATTTCCGGCAATCTTTTGATAGCTGTACTCACAGCAACGTCTACCTGCAAAAGCCGGACGGTTCCTGTTTCATACGCTCGGGCGGAAGCAACGCAATTGTTGAATTCAGCGTATCATGCTCCTGTAACCTTTATTCAAAATGCCCCCTTTGCAGTTTGGAGGAATATTTGAGCTACTTCCTAATAACATGCACAATATGAAATTTTTATTCTTCCTTTTGCTGCTCTTCCTTCGCTCCGGATCGCAGTCCCAGCCGTTAAACCTGGCAGTAGGAATGACCGCGTTAACCTCGCCTGTTTCTACCGCGGTTGAAGTAGAGGCAATAGAGGCGGATAACGATCTACGTATGGCGCCAGATGGTGCATATGCATTGATTGCGGGTGGCAGTAAGGGGATTGGGTTTGCGATAGCCACCGCCCTTGCCAAACGTGGGTACAACCTGGTATTGATCGCAAGGCATGAAGGCCCGCTTCAACGGGCGAAAGAGCAATTTGAATCCACCTACGGTGTAAAGGTTGAAATATTGATGTATGATCTTTCTACCGATACTGCGGCAACCGCCATTGGCGCCTGGTGCACTCAACGAGATCTGCCGTTAAAAATGCTGTGTAATGTTGCAGGGCTGGGCGGTGAAGATGATTATCTTTCCTTACCGCTTGACAGCCTGCGGTACATGGTACGGTTAAATGTGGAATCGGCCATGGCGATGTCACTAACCCTTTTACCACTGCTTGAAAAGAATGCACCTTCCTATATTTTAAATGTTGCCAGTCTTGCCGGGCTGGCGCCGATCCCCATCAAAAATTTGTATTCGGCGACCAAATCGGCGGTCATCTTTTTCAGCTATTCACTGCGCTACCAGTTAAAGGATAAACAGATCAGCGTTAGTTGCCTCAATCCCGGCCCTGTGTTTACAAAACCATCCATTGAAAAGGACACACGGGAAAAGCTAGGCTGGCTTGGAATGCGAATGGCGGTATCACCCGAACGGGTAGGGGAAGTAGCAGTACAGAAGACACTTGAAAAAAAGCGTATGATCATTCCCGGTACCTTGCCGAAGATCGCGGCTTTCTTTATCCGGCTGATGCCCCGAAGTTGGATCACTTCCCTCTATGGGCGGGCAGGGAAAAAATGATGTGCATTTGAAAAGCTTAATCGCGGATGCTGTACTTTAGTTAGCTGAACCTTCCTGCATGCGATCAGCCATCTTATTTCTTTTCCTTTTTACAAGCCTGCTAACAGTTGCGCAAACAAGGTCGCGAAACCCCTATCGCAAATCCGGGTTATTATCTGATTCACTCCGGAGTATTATCCAGCAACTTGGCATTGACAGCAGTTTTGATGTTGGTGAAGATGGCAAAGCAAAAGTTTCGATTGTGGTGATCGACCTTTCCCAAAAGCGTCCCCTGTTGGGAGAAGTAAATGGAGCTGCATTTATTTACCCGGCCTCTGTCTGCAAGATGTATGTCGCCATGGAGGTACTTAAACAGGTAAGTGCGGGGAAGTACCCCTTAAATCGATCGTACCAGGTTCCTGAACACAATGCGGTAGATACATCACGGGAAATAGCTTTTGATCCCCGTCCGTTACTACGTGCAGGCGACACCGTTACCATAAATTATTTGCTCGACCTGATGATCACCCGCAGCGACAACAGCGCAGCGAATTGCCTCATCGATATTGCCGGCAGGAAAAATATCAATAAAACCATGCAAGAGAATAACTGGCAGGGTAGCGAGGTAACGCGGAAATTTTTAAAAAGAAATAAAGAAGACGCGGGTTATGACACCATCCGGCCTACGGTGACCAATGGCTTGCATGCCGCTGATTTTATGTACAAAGTCGCTACCAATCAATTGGTGAATCCATGGGTGAGCCAGCAAATGAAAGCCTTACTTGGAAGGCAGCTCGACAAATCAAAACTCGCTGCTGGGCTTCCGGCAAGTGTAATGTTTTACCACAAATCAGGTTGGTGGAGTTATTATACTCACGATGTTGGCCTTGTTGACGATGGCAAACTCCGGTATGTGATCGCGGTGTTTACGCCATTACCAGAAGCTGAAGTTTTACCAACCCTCAAAAACCTGTCGGCCCGCGTGTATCGACTGATGAGAAGTTTGCACAAATGATCGATTAATCAACGATCAATAAGAGGCAGCCATTTTCAGAAGAGGAGCGGTGGGCATCGGAATTGTCACCCACATGGTAAGACATCCCCGCCATAAGTAAATGCTTAGCCCCATTTGTCAATTCGGTGAGCATAGATCCCTCAATACAATAAATGATGTGGCCCTTACTGCACCAATGATCAGCTTCATAACCTGCAGAGTACTGAACTTTCCGAATGCGGATCTCGTTCATGTGAAAAGCTTGCCAGGTAGCGAAACCAGTGGTGCCGTTATGGTTCGTCGGTTCAATGGCATCCCAGTTCAGTACCTGGAATGGAAAAGCATTCATCTCCATAATTAAATTTTCAGGGTCTGTTTGAAAGTTCCCGCGCCCACTTATCACGGTCATCAGGACTAAGCTTCCAGGGAGCAAAATTATTTTCAACGTTACCGAACATGGCGTTCCATTCCTGTGGTGCATTGCTTTCTTCCATCACGAGGGAGCGCCGGAGTTCAACAATGATGTCAAGCGGGTTTATACTAACGGGGCAGGCTTCCACACAAGCGTTGCAGGTGGTACAGGCCCGGAGTTCTTCTACGGTTATGTAATCATGAAGCAAAGTTTTTCCATCGTCTTTTACCAGGCCTTGCTCGTCGCGATTTTTACCATTTTCCTGCATGCGATCACGGGTGTCCATCATGATCTTGCGGGGGTTCAATTTTTTGCCGGTGATGTTCGCCGGGCAGGCAGCAGTGCACCTGCCGCACTCAGTACAACTATAGGCATCCAGTAAGCTCTTCCAACTTAGGTCGTACACATCTTTTGCGCCAAATTTCATGGGCTGCGCATCACCTGTTGGCGCAAGCTCCGGTTGCATCATATAGGTGACCTCTTTTTGAACGGCCTCCATATTTCCAACCTTACCTGCAGGTTCAAGCCTGGCGTAGTAGGCATTTGGAAATGCCAGCATAATGTGCAGGTGTTTACTGTAAGGCAGGTAGTTCAGGAAAGCTAGGATACCGATGATATGTAGCCACCAGCTTGTTCTTTCCATCATGACCAGCGTAGATTCAGAAAGGCCCGCGAAAAGGGGAGAGAGAATGCCTGAAAAAACAAAACTTCCTGTCTCTGCATAGTGAGCACTGCCTTGAAGCTGCAGCGCCCTGTCCGTTGCATTCATGGTGAGGAAGAGGCTCATAAGCAAGATCTCCGCGATAAGAATATAATTGGCATCACTGCGTGGCCATCCGTTCAACTCGGGTTTCATGAAACGTTTTAGTTTGAGCACATTTCTTCTCCAGAGAAAAGCTACACAAACGATGATCACGCCAACGGCGAGCACTTCAAAAAAGTTGATTAGGAAAGAATAGAGGCCACCCAACACGGGTAGAAACATGCGGTGTGTACCAAATATACCGTCCAGGATTATTTCCAGCACTTCAACATTGATAATGATAAAACCTGCGTAGATGACAAAATGAAGTACCGCCACCAGTTTATTCTTGAACATTTTTTTCTGCCCCAGGGCGAGCAGCAATAAATTTCGCCAGCGTTTCGAAGGATTGTCAGAAAGGTCCTCTTCCCGGCCGGAAAGAATATTGCGCCTGATCTGCAAAATATTTTTCGAGAATAACCAGATAGCAAACCCAAGAACAAGGAGGAATAAAAGCTGGGGAAGAAAATGCATAGGCAAGTGTTGAGGTGCTAAGGTAATTATGAAATGCCAATTCCTGTGTTAATCTGATTTATGGATTATTGGGCTATTTTCGTGCGGACAAGCCTTCATAAGACATGGGAGAAAAGAAATATATTTTATCGAAAGACGCAGCAGAAAAGAAACTGCGCAGGATGGCCCTTGAAGTGGTAGAGAATAATTATGATGAACCTGAGTTGATCCTGATCGGGATATTAGACAATGGGATCGTGATTGCCCACAAAGTTCGCGAATACCTGCAGGAAGTGTTTAATGGTGAAGTGAAAGTGATCGAGTTGAGTATGAACAAAAAGAAGCCTGGAGACATTACTTTGAATCCTTCACCGGATATCAATGGCAAGGTGGTGATTTTGATCGACGATGTCGCGAACAGTGGCAGTACCATGTTGTATGCGCTGAAACCACTTCTGGCAAATTATCCAAAAAAGATACAGACGCTTGCCCTGGTAGAAAGAACCTATAAATCATTCCCGGTGAATGTTGATTATGTTGGTCTCTCAATTTCTACCACGCCGGATGAATATATTTTTGTAGAAGTTGAAGCCAATGAGATCAAAGGGGCATTGATAGAAGCACCAGCGGCCGTTTAGAAATGAATGGCATTAAATGAAAATTTGCCGCGACTGAACTCAAGACTTGGCGCCGGAAATTTAAATGCCGAAAGCACCTTAAACAGCACCTTCAATCCATTTTTGTTCGTTGGGATCTTCGTAAAATCTATATCGGGTGACAGGTACCATTGCCGGTAGCGTTGTACGTCGGTACGCGAAAAATATATGCTGCCATCATCATTCTTACCAATGTTTTCTCTCGCTCCTAACATGCCCTGGGCACCGTAACCAACAGCCAGTGAGAGCCACGGGGGCAGGTTGCTTTTTGGCAAAAAAGATTTGAGGTTTACACTCGCCCAATAGGTTTGAGCATTGTAATCTTTGATAAGCCGCTCGTTAAAAGACTTGCCAAAGATCTTATTTGCACGGTTGTTTAGATCCGCACCACCATAGTTCTCTTTATGCGTTGAAAACTTGATTTGGATGCGTTGATCATTCCACGCAAGTTCTTGTGCAATCAACGTCCCGCTTCCCAGGATGTTAGCGCCAAAATCTCCCCAGCTCCAGCCCCATTCATTACTAAAACCATCGAGTACTTCCACCGCGGTTTGAAAAACGGCACCGCTTAAACCTCCATACCAGATGCGTTTTTTGCGATCGATACCCGACCACCGCCAGACTTCCATGCTGGTGCGGCTTTCGATATACGCACTGTACAAGTGTCCTACTTTATCAACCTGCAGCCATTCAGCGTTGTCATTAAAGGTGTGAAAGGAGCCGCGATCATAATTGGAGTACCAGGCAGCATTTAAGCCGAGCATTACCGCAGAGTATACTCCCACGTGCGTAAGGCTCGCCAACCGCACCCGCGACTTAACCTGCCGGGCTGTCAACGGCTTGTTTGTAGTAGTTGTTGGTTGAATGTGCGCACCTCCTTTCAACAACACCGACGTGTCGGCTTGTATAACAACGGATGTGTCCTGGGCAGTAATTGTAAAACCAAGGGAAAGGAGGAAAAATATGCTGAGCCAAATCCTAAAAGTACAAGTGTGCGACGCAACAAATGGCCGGCAATAAACAGGTGTTTGGTTCATAAAAAACAAATTTAAACCTATATGCTATTATATAACCGAAACAATTATTTTTGAGATGTAAACAGAAAATTATGGATAGTAACATTCAAGCGAAAGTAGACAGTTGGCTTAACGGCAATTATGACCAACCAGTTAAGGACGAGATAAAAAAGTTGCAATCAGAAAACCCGGATGAATTGGCCGATGCCTTTTACCGAAACCTGGAATTTGGAACAGGCGGCCTTCGTGGCATTATGGGAATCGGAACCAACCGGATCAATAAATACACCATTGGCATCGCTACACAAGGCTATGCGAATTATTTAAAGAAATGTTTTGGAGATAACGTGAAAGTTGCGGTAGCGCACGATTGCCGCAACAACAGCCGCTTCTTTGCTGAAACAACTGCCAATGTTTTTGCAGCGAATGGTATAAAGGTTTATTTGTTTGAAGCCTTACGTCCGACGCCTGAATTGAGTTACACCATACGGTACCTTAAATGCCAGGGAGGTGTTGTTTGTACCGCCTCGCATAATCCAAAAGAATACAACGGTTACAAAGCTTATTGGGATGATGGCGCCCAGATGGTGCCGCCGCACGACACGAATACCATTATAGAAGTAGATAAGATCACTTCGGTAGAAGATGTAAAATGGAGTGGCGGTGAAGAGAACATCACTATTATTGGAAAAGACATGGATGAAGCCTATATCAATATGGTGGCTGGCCTGAGCGTGTATCCCGAAATTTGCAAGGAACAACATGATCTTAAGATTGTGTTTACGCCAATTCATGGTACGGGTATCATGCTGGTGCCACAGGTGCTTGCCAAATTTGGTTTTGATAATGTGCACATCGTTGAAGAACAGAGCACACCTGATGGAAATTTCCCAACGGTGGTGTATCCAAACCCGGAGGAAAAAGAAGCCATGAGCATTGGTTTGAAGAAGGCCCAGGAATTGGACGCTGACATTTTACTGGGTACAGATCCGGATGCGGATCGTGTAGGCATTGGCGTTAAAAATACAGAAGGTGAATGGGTGCTTATGAATGGTAATCAAACGGCCGTGCTCGCATTTAATTACATGATCGAAGCCCGGAAAACGAAGGGGCTTTCAGAACCAAATGACATGGTTGTAAAAACCATTGTGACTACGGAGATGATCGATGCTATTGCAAAAGATAACAACATTACCTGCTACAATGTGCTTACGGGGTTCAAATGGATCGCTGCGTTGATCAAGGAAAAAGAAGGAAAAGAAAAATACATCATTGGCGGTGAAGAGAGTTTTGGATTGATGATCGGCGATGAATTGCGGGATAAGGATGCGGTAAGTGCCGTTGCGCTTTTGTGCGAGATGGCTGCTTATGAAAAAAGTCAGGGGAGAAGTCTGTATGCTAAATTGATAGACCTGTACGTTAAATATGGTATCTACAAAGAAGGCCTGATCAGCATTACGAAAAAAGGAATGAACGGTGCCACCGAAATTGCCGACATGATGAAGGGCTACCGCGATAATCCACCACAAACAATTGATGGTGTTGCCGTAACAGAACTGTTGGATTACGATTTGCAGGTTGGTAAAAATTTACAATCTGGCGAAAGTTGGAAAATCGATCTGCCAAAAAGTAATGTGTTGCAATTCGCTTTGAGCGATGGTACCAAGATCTCTGCAAGACCAAGCGGAACAGAACCAAAGATCAAATTTTATTTTAGTGTGAATGAAAAGCTCGATAGCCCCGCGGCTTTTGAAGCAGCGGCCAAAGCCTGCGATGATAAAATTGCGCGGATGGCAGCCGACCTGAAATTGAAATAGTCAAAGTATAATGTTGTTAAAGCCGGAAAATTTTTTTCCGGCTTTTTTTGTGCAGGTTAAGTCAGAGCAGGTTTAATTACTGAGAGGAGATGTGTAAAAGCTTTCAACGACTTTTCTAAATTTCGTGGGCTCTAACGTAACTTCAAAAGACTCTTTCCACATTGATTGTTGCTTCCTACAATTTTTTAACTTGCACCTGTGATCAGTAGATCCTGCTGGTGCTACTAACTGCTTAAAACCTGGTTATTCAACAGAATAATATTTATCCTATCCTCGACTCCCAAAAAAACGGAGGCAGGAAGTTGCTATGAGAAAATACGAAGACACATACCGGCACAAAGGCCTGCGGAAAAAATTGATGGACGTCCTGCGGGAAAAAGGCATTACCGATGAGCAGGTACTGGCCGCGATGAATAATATTCCGCGCCACTTTTTCCTTGACAGCGCTTTCGACGAGATCGCCTACGAAGACCGGGCTTTCCCTATCAGCCAGGGACAAACCATTTCTCAACCTTACACTGTCGCTTATCAAACGCAGTTGTTACAGGTGCGCCCGTATGACAAGATTTTGGAAATTGGTACGGGAAGTATTTACCAGGCAACCGTGCTTGCGGAAATGGGAGTAAAAGTTTTTACCATAGAGCGGCAAAAATTATTGTTTGAAAAAACACGGCAGTATGTTTTCAAACACAAATATCCCAACCTTAAATTTTTCTTTGGTGATGGCTACGAAGGCCTGCCGACTTACGCGCCCTTCGACAAGGTGATCATCACGGCGGCTGCGCCGTTCATTCCGCCAAAACTTATTGCACAATTGAAACCAGGAGGAGTGATGGTGATCCCGGTTGACGAAGGAGAACACCAGCGTATGCTCCGCATCACCCGGCACATTGACGGTACAACCTCGGAAGAAGCTTTCAAGAACTTTTCTTTTGTTCCCATGCTTTCCGGGCGCAATGGTTAGGAAGCCACGCAAATCAGCACCAGCACAAATCATTCACTGATGAAATTGTTTTCCCGGGTAACTTTTCTTTGCAACTGCAGCTTTTTGCTTTTTATTATTTTGCGCTTTGTTGAATCTTCTTCAAAGGGGGAAAAGGGAAATGATAACCTGGTACAGCTGCCCTTTGTAACCGGCACCCTTGTTATCCTGGGCCAGCTTTCGATATTTATCAGTTTTATATTTTGCCTGGTAGTTGGAATAATGTTCCTGATGAAACGTGTGCCCCAGGTACCGAGGTGGCTCCTGATCGTGAACCTGCTGTTTTTCCTGGTACAGGTATTCTTCTTTTTCATTTATTAAGAAACATGATACACCAAATTCTGAAGGACAAGCCGACAAAGCTTTTCATCGCGTTCACCGCTTTTTTTGTTGCCAATGCATTGATCGCAGAATGTATCGGGGGCAAAATTTTCTCGCTTGAAAAGATCTTTGGTATCCCACCGTCCAACTTCACCTTGTTCGGGCAAAGTGGATTAGCGTTTAACCTTACCTGTGGGGTGCTCCTTTGGCCGCTTGAATTTGTAATGACCGATATCATCAACGAATATTACGGACCTAAGGCGGTGCGTCGTATTTCCTATACAGCCGTGGCGTTGATCAGTTATGGTTTTTTGATGTTTTACCTGGCGATGGCGGTACCTCCGGCAGACTTCTGGTACGGTAGCGCGGTTGACCTGGGCATACCCGATATGAACAAAGCGTTTAATAGCATCTTTGGGCAGGGCATGTGGATCATCGCGGGAAGTTTAGTCGCGTTTCTTGTCAGCCAGATCGTTGACGTTACCGTGTTTCATAAAATAAAAAAATATACCGGTCAAAAGAAGGTTTGGTTGCGGGCTACCGGCTCCACGTTTGTTTCTCAACTGGTGGATAGCTTTATCGTATTGTTCATTGCATTCAAGATCGGCAAGGGATGGTCTTGGCAATTGGTGCTTGCCATTTGTTTGCTCAACTACGTTTACAAGTTTTCGATGGCGATTATTTTAACGCCGCTTATTTATTTTGTTGAGCGAAGGATGGACAACTACTTTGGCAAAGAAACCGCAGAACGCATGAAACTGGCGGCGATGGGCAAGGAGGTAGACTAATTAAATTTCAACCCAGGTATGATCTGCCAATAGCTTTACCGGGGCGATGAAGGTTCGGTAAGGACCGGCGCCACCACCATATTCTTTCGGACTGATGAGCGATAAGACATGCGTCGCGTCCTTTCTTTCATAGAGGTAATAGCTGTGCCCGATTACCGGTACAAAACTGATCTTCGCTCCGTAAATGATCATGCTCAGCTCTTTCCGCATCTGTATTTCCTGCGCCTGGATGGCCAGCAATTCTATTTGTTTCCTGATTTGGTCAAGCTGCATATTTGTTTGCTCTTCCATCGCGGTCAGTGCCTTATGACGGATAACCCCTTCTTCAGTAGCTTTTATAACCGCCCCGCTAACCGAAGATGAATAAGGCATCACACTTAGCTGTTTGTGGTAGATCTCGATGTTCGTGTAGGCTGTGCCGTCAGCAGTGCTGCCTTGTTGAGTGATCTGCAGGTAGCCATTGGGAAGTAATTCGTATTCAACCAGTAGTACAGCTTGCCTGTTCTTCAAAAATTTCACGGTGAAGTTGAGCGCATCGACAAAATCTGCCTGCAGGGTATCGGCCAGGGATCTATCCTCGAATGCCAATTCTTCGCCTGCGGTATTCAGGCGAAAGGAAGATGAAAAAGCCTGGTTCTCCAACGTGACCCAATTCATGTGGATCGCCAATTGTTTTTTATTCTCTGTGGCTTCGATTTTGTAGATGCCAGACTTTGGCCGGTTACCAAATTCATAGACTCCTTTTTCAGGGAACAATTGCCAGGAGGCGAGAAAATTATATGCGGGTATCATGGGGTGCAAATTATATTTTATGCATTCGGCGGCAAAATTTCGAGCCGGCAATTACAGCCACAAAAAAAGCATGGCTGCTGCCATGCTATAACCATCTGGAACGGATAGTGTTCTGCTATTGGTGTTTTTAGTTTAACCACCTGCGCATTTGCAACGATGTCCGTTGTTTCTTGTGCCGGTTCCACATGTCCACGGGGCCGAAGCTTCGCTCTAACTCAACTGGCTTCAGGTTGGTGGCAATTGTTTCGGACGTTACTTGCATCAATGTTTCCAGGTCTTGTTTCCTGATTGGGTTTAGACAACCCAGACTATCTTTTTTCATGTTAGTTGTTTTAAATTTTCTTAATCGATTTGGTTCGGCCTCGTTTTATCCCCCGGCCGGGTGGCGTCTTGTAACCTGCAGCTTTACATTGACGATGCAAAATTATACACGCAACTTTCCTGGAAAGGGTCATAGGTAACAAACTGTTGATTTGAATTAGTGAATGGTTGTAAACGCCAGATGAACCTTGGGGCAGTTGATTCAAAAATCAATTTTTCCCTTAGTTTCGGCAAAATAAATAACAGCATGAGAACGATAGGAATGATCGGGGGAACAAGCTGGTTCTCTACGATCGATTATTACCGGGTGATCAACCAGCAGATGAATGACCGCCTTGGCGGAAATGCATCAGCGAAAATTCTTCTTTACTCTGTCAACTTCGAGGAGATCGCGGTGCTGAGCCGCCAGGAAGATTGGGAAGCCGTCGGTGAGATACTCTTGATCGCAGCACGGAATCTCGAGCTGGCGGGTGCCCAGTGCCTGCTGCTTTGTGCCAACACCATGCACCTATGTGCGGAAAAGGTCCAGGCCGGCATCGGTATCCCGGTGATTCACATTGCTGATATTGTGGTAAAAAATATACAGGAACTGGGTATTGACCGAGTTTTGTTACTTGGAACGAAGTATACTATGCTTGCTGACTTTTATGCGGAAAGGTTGAAATCTGCTGGAATTGAGCTTATTATTCCCTCCGCAGACAAACTGGAATGGATAAATTCCAGTATATACCAGGAGCTCGGGAAGGGATTATTTTTGCCGCAGACGAAAGAAGCCTACATTGGCATTATTAATGATTCTATATCCCAGGGTGCGCAAGGGGTGATTTTAGGTTGCACTGAGATTCCCCTGCTGATTAAAAAGGAAGATATTCACCTATCTTTATTTGATACCACTATCCTCCATTCAATCGCGGCTGTCGATTTCGCCCTCAGTTGAAAGACCTAACCATGCAATGTTTTTTACGTCTAATAGGTCAAACTCAAACTCGTTTATGTTGAAACGGGCTTTAACGATTCTTGTTTGTTCATTTTTCTTTTCCTTGTTTCTACCGACACTTCGGGCCCAGGATCGTAGTGGAGAGAAAGACACCTTTTTTTTGGTGAAAAAGAAAGGTTTGCTTGGCCGCCTCGGCCGTAGCATCAGCACCGACGAAGAAAATACCGCCCTGATCGAAACCGTCAATCCTTACCGCATTCACGAAGGAAAATCAGTCAATTCAATCAGGATCGTTAGCCTTGGGTTTGAAAGGAACATCCACGATACGACCGTTATCAAAAGAAGTATCGGCGTCATCATCGCGAATGCTTTCCACAAAAACACCCGTGAAAAAGTTATTTACAACAACCTTTTCTTCCGCGAGGGAAGCCCGGTAAATTCCTACCTCCTGGCCGACAATGAGCGCCATCTGCGGGAACAAACGTTCATCCAGGATGCCCGCATTCTGTTGGTACCTGTAGAAGGCAGTACCGACCTTGTTGATGTGGTCGTCATCACAAAAGACGTGTTTTCCATCGGCGGCACCGTAAACGTATCGGGCGTGGACCGGGTCCGACTGGGCGTGAGAGAGGAAAATATTGGCGGTACAGGTTCAAAACTGTCGTTGAGTACGCTCTATGAGAAAAACCGGCGTCCAAATTTTGGTTATGGCGCTGAGTTCATTAATCGCAACATCGGGGGATCATTTATTAATCTCAAGATGGGTTTCCAGAATTATCGAAATGCTTTCAACAGTGGCCGTCGCGAAGAAACCTATGTGTATGCCCAGCTTGAAAAACCGCTGGTTTCACAATACATGCGCTGGATCGGTTCGTTTGAAATATCCCAAAACAAAACTTCTAATGCCTACATAAAGGATTCCTTGTATCAAAGTGACTTCCAATATAATTATGTAAATACGGATGCCTGGATCGGGTACAACTTCGGCAAAAACGGGTTATTGCCGGGTGGTAAAACCGGCCGCCTGCGAAAATTGGTGGCGGTACGAAGTATGTATCAAAAGTTTGATAAAATGCCCGAGCGAAACGCCTTTATTTATGACTATCGCTTTGTAAATACCACGGGCGTCTTAATGTCATTCAACCTCTTCAAGCAGAATTTTTACAAAACAAGTTTTATATATGGATTCGGCAGAAACGAGGATGTGCCTGAAGGTTTTACAGCCGCCGTGATTGGGGGCTGGACGGAAACAAATAAACGTTCCCGGCCGTATTACGGGTTGGATCTGCAACACACCAACTTCAATAAAAAAGGTTTTTTTAGCTCCTATACCTTCCGGCTTGGCGGCTACGATTACAAGGGTAAGATGGAGGATTTCGACATTCTTGCAAATATTGAGCATTTTACCAGGTTGCGTAAGTTGAACACCCAGTGGCTGAACCGGAATTTTTATAGCGTTGGTTTCACACGCCAGATCAATCCCCTAATGAACCAGCCGTTATTCCTTCGTTCGGTGTTTGGTATTCCTTATCACTGGAATGGCCAGATCAACGCGGATATGCGGGGCACGATCAGGGGTGAAACAGTTTTCTTCAACATGAATAAGTTCTGGGGTTTTAGAATGGCGCCATTCATGTTTGCGGATCTATGTGTCATCAAACCGAGCAATCTCTCTTACCAGAAAAGTGAACTGTATAGCGCTTTCGGTGCCGGCATCCGCACCCGTAACGAGAACCTGGTCTTTGGAACCATTGAATTGAAAGGGTATTATTTCCCGCGGCCGCTCGAAAATATGCGCGGGTTTAAAATAGAAGTCAGTTCGAATATCAGGTTCAAATACAATAGCTTTTTTGTCCGCAAACCTGATTTTGTAGTTCCCAACTAAGGCTGCTTTTTTTCTACATTGACATTTTCATCGGTTATAAGCATTTACTTTGCAAAAAAATAGCCCTTCCGTAGAAACGGAAGGACTTTAACGATTGCTTGCTATATGAAATTCTTAAATTAGTTTTTAACTGAATTTCTCAGTACCATCTGCACTTGCCATGTGCATCTCTAACGATTGCCTGCTTTTTTAATTGCCTGCGCATCTTCTCTTCAAAAGTAAGATGCGCTTTTACACACTCATGAATAACTTGTGAGTAGTTTTATTATGCTAAAGTGAGGTTTTGCATTTAAAAGTCCTTTTGGCAGTACGTTATAGAAAATTTTATCATGATGTCCATCCGTTTTACCGATACTTTATTTCACCTGATAAAAACTTTGGAGAAGGCTGAAAAGCGAAATTTCAAGCTTTTTATTAAAAGAAGTTCAGGTAATGAAGACCTTAAGATCATAGAATTATTTGACGCCCTGGATAAGCTGACCGAGTACGATGAGGCGTTATTGTTGAAGAGATTGACCTCGATCAAAAAGCCCCAACTCTCCAATACAAAGGTGCACTTGTACAAACAGTTGCTCGCAAGTTTACGCATCTTGAAGAGCACGGAAAGCATCGATATGCAGCTAAACGAGCAGCTCGATCATGCCAGGATCTTATACAACAAAGGCCTTTTCCAGCAGAGTTTAAAGATCCTGGAAAAGCTAAAAGAAACAGCCAAGCAACACAGTAAATACAATTTCTTAACCCAGGTAATTTCCTGGGAGAAAAAAATTGAAACCCTGCACATCACCCGCAGTATGCAGGATAGGGGTGAGCAGCTGTCGGCTGAAGCCATAGAGGTCAACATCAAGGTCGACATGGTAGCAAAGCTTTCCAACCTTGCCCTGCGCTTGTACAGTTTTTATATCAAAAACGGTCATGCCCGTAACGAGAAAGATGAAAGAGGAGTGAAAGATTTTCTTCAGAAGAATCTTCCCGAGCATGCCCACGAGCAGACAGGATTTTACGAGCGATTATACCTTTACCAAAGCTATTGCTGGTACGCCTTCATCCGCCAGGATTTTTTGATGTATTACCGCTATGCGCAAAAGTGGATCGATGTATTTCATGAGAACCCGCTGATGATCCGGGTAGAAACGGGCTACTATATCAAGGGGCTCCATAATTTATTGAATGCCCATTTCGATCTGCGGAATTTTCAGAAGTTCGAGACAGATTTGCAGCATTTTATAAACTTCTCAAATACGCCGCTGGCCAACCACCACGACAATCACCGCATTCAAAGCTTTATTTACATCAGTAGTGCACAGCTGAACCAGCACTTTATGAAAGGCACGTTTGCCGAGGGTTTGAAAGAAGTCCCGGCCCTCGAGGAAAAGCTACTAGAGTACGCTTTGTACATCGATAATCACCGCATGCTGGTGTTCAATTATAAGATCGCTTCGTTATACTTTGGCAGCGGCAATTTCGACGTGTCTATCGACTACCTGCAAAAGATCATCAATGGCAACCCTGAAATGCGCAACGATCTGCAGTGCTATGCGAGATTGATGCACCTGATGGCCCATTACGAGCTGGGAAATTTCGAGATCATCGACTCACTGATAAAATCAGTTTACCGGTTCATGGCAAAAATGGAAAACCTTACGGTGGTGGAGGAAGAAATGTTCAAGTTCCTGCGGAACTCCTTTCACGTGCATCGGCAAAAACTCAAACCTGAGCTGGAAAAGTTCCTGATGAGCATCAAGAAGCTCGAGAAGAACCGCTTTCAAACGCGTTCATTTGCGTATCTCGATATTATTTCCTGGCTTGAAAGCAAGGTTTTTGAAAAGCCAATGAGCACCATCATCAACGACAAATATCGCAACCGGAAGAAACGCGTTTACCCAAAAGTGTTAGAGGAAAAAGTGTAGCGAATTGGGGCATTTTTTTGAGTCATTTTCGGTTGCTCCCCTGGTAATTTCTATATTCGACCGGCTATTTCTCTAAACGGCCAAATTGACCGGCAAATCCCCTGTTTAACCTTTCGGAGTTAATTTTTGATTGATAGAAAACAATTACTACATTTAGCACTCGTTCCTTTCATGTAACTGCTTCATGTAAGGACATTCCCAAATATATCCTGGCTACTGTCGGCCCGCGGTTACGGCAATAATCCAACCTTCTGAGAAGCACACCAATCCATTTTTTTTCTGGAACACTGCTTATTTATCTAAAAATTTATCTATGCAAAAAATGACTGCTTCCCCCCGTAGCAAATTCTTCTGTGCTCTTGTTTCTCTTTCCATGCTGTCCTTAGTTTTCACCAGCAATTCTTTACAGGCACAAAACAGTTTTTGCCCAAATGAAACACCGCTTTTTACCGAAAATTTTGGAAGTGGTACCACGTTCACTTCTCATCCCGATGTTGAAAAAACGGTGCTTGAATTCCAGGCCAGTGGCCCGCTGACGAATGAAGGTGTATATCGCATTGCCAATAGTACCCTGCAAAAGCCGGAATGGCATTCATCCAAAGATCACACCGGGAACACCAATGGAAAAATGCTGGTTGTCAATGGCAATGGCTTCACTTTCTACTCTCACACCGTAAACAGCCCCACCGGTTTTACTGCCGGGTTTTATTCAGCCAGCCTGTATTTAATGAACGTAAACAAATTGGGCACCTGCGGCGAAAAAGCATTGTTGCCGATCATCTCATTTACTGTTGAATACCAGGCCGAAAATGGAAGCTGGGTGCTACTTGATGGAGCACCGGTTACCACACCGCCGGTTGTTCAGACAGCCACTCCAACCTGGATCCGGGTAGGAGGTGTATTTACACTTCCGCTGACAGGAAGTTTCCTGGTGAAAAATATTCGCGTAACCCTGAAAGACGGAATCACCGGTGGTTGTGGCAATGATTATGCGTTGGATGACATAACCTTTTCTACCTGCCCTTCCGGCGGCCCGGTGCCCGTTCAATTCCTGGGCGTAGCAGCCAAACAAATTGGCAATCGCGTGAACATCAATTGGAGTACCGCGAGTGAAACCAATAACAAATATTTTGACGTAGAGAAAAGCATTGATGGTGGTTTCAACTGGAGTCTTGTAGCGACTACTAAAACAGGTGGTAATAGCGCAGTCGTTAAAAAATACGAAGCCGTTGATGCCCGTCCAGTAGCTGGATTGAACTTCTACCGGATCAAACAGGTTGATATTGATGGCCAGTATAAATATTCTGTTACAGTGAATGTGAAGCTGACCGTTGATCGTTCATCCGCCTTTGTTTTGTCAAATCCTTTTGCGACGGATATCCCGGTTGAATTGTTGAGCACTAAAAATCAATCTGTGAGCCTCGCATTGTATGATCTTACAGGCAAATCGGTAGCGAGTGACCGTTGGTCCATCGCAAAAGGCAGCAGCCGCAAATCAATGGAGAATGCCGGCAACCTGCAACGTGGCATGTACATCCTGGTGATAAAAGACCAGAACGGGGAAACCTTGTACAATGGCAAACTCATTAAACAATAACTTAGTACATAAAAACCAACACAACAGGGAGAGGTGCCGAAAGGTGCCTCTTTCTGTTTTTCAAACATTTGAGCGTCAAAAGCAACCAGCAAAGCGCATTCAGTTTTTAGCGGTAAATTTGCGGCCTAAATCATTTTCCTGTTGAGTGTTCCTGTTTTACTCATAACGCCGCCGTTTACCCAATTGAACACGCCATACCCGGCGACGGCCTACCTGAAAGGTTTTTTAAACACCAGGAATATCCAATCGTACCAGGCCGACCTTGGGATAGAGGTGATGTTGCGCATTTTTTCTAAATCCGGGCTCACTAAATTATTCGATCACATTGGAAAAATTGCACCAGCGGAGCTATCACCCAACGCTTTCCGGATGATGACTTTGCGGGATGAATACATCAAGACCATCGACCCGGTGATCGCCTTTCTGCAAGGCCAACGGGCAACACTGGCGCACCTCGTCTCCAAACGAAATTTCCTCCCGGAGGCCAGCCGTTTTCAACAGCTGGATGACATGGTGTGGGCCTTTGGAAACATGGGTACACAGGACAAGGCGAAACATTTTGCGACCATGTACCTGGAGGACCTGTCGGACCTGCTCAAGGAATGTGTAGACCCTCATTTCGGTTTTAGTCGCTACGCAGAGAAGCTCGCAAGATCAGCCAACAGCTTTGATGAATTGTATACTGCCCTTGCAGCGCCTTTTTCCTACGTCGACCATATTTTGATCCAACACCTGGACCAGTTGATCGAAAAGACGTCGCCTATGCTGGTTGCGATCTCCGTTCCGTTTCCCGGGAATTTGTATGCGGCCCTGCGTTGCGGGCAGTACTTAAAAAGTCGGTATCCCGAGGCAAAAGTGGCCATGGGTGGTGGGTTTGCGAATACGGAACTTCGTTCTCTTAGCGATAAACGCGTGTTCGAATTTTTTGACTTCATTACCCTGGATGATGGCGAAGCGCCGATGGAAAACCTCTTCAGGTATTTAAATGGGGAGAGTGCTTTTACTAACTTGAAACGCACTTTCACCCTGAACGCCGGAGAAATTACCTACATCAATAACAAGGCTTGTGAAGATTATAAACAGGGACAGGTAGGAACGCCAGACTATAGCGACTTTTTACTTGATCAATATATTTCCGCTATAGAGATCGTAAATCCAATGCATAGTCTTTGGAGTGACGGCCGCTGGAACAAACTAACGATGGCGCATGGTTGCTATTGGGGAAAATGTACTTTCTGTGACATATCGCTTGACTATATCAAATTATTTGAACCCGTTACTGCAGCCCTGCTGTGCGATCGAATGGAAGAAATGATCGCACAGACAGGTGAAACCGGTTTTCATTTTGTAGATGAGGCTGCTCCACCTGCACTCATGCGGGCACTTGCGTTGGAGATCATCAAACGAAACCTCGTTGTTAGTTGGTGGACGAATATTCGTTTTGAAAAAAGCTTCACGCGGGATCTTTGTTTGCTATTAAAAGCATCCGGCTGTATTGGTGTCTCGGGTGGATTGGAAGTCGCATCGGACCGGTTGCTCGCGTTGATCCAGAAAGGCATTACCGTGGCGCAGGTAGCCAGGGTCAACAAGCATTTTACCGAAGCGGGCATCATGGTGCATGCCTATCTCATGTACGGATTTCCTACGCAAACGGCACAGGAAACAATCGACTCCCTCGAAATGGTTCGGCAGATGTTTGCAGCAGGGATTCTTCAATCCGCATTCTGGCACCAGTTTACCATGACGGCGCACAGTCCCGTCGGCCTGGAACCAGAAAAATATAAGGTCAATAAGGTTACCGAACTCGTGGGCAGCTTCGCGAACAATGACATTGAGCACCAGGATCCAACTGGGGCAGATCATGAAACTTTCGCATTTGGATTAAAGAAATCACTGCTGAATTTTATGCATGGATCCTGTCTCGATTATCCTTTGCAAAAATGGTTTGATTTCAAGGTGCCTAAAACCTCGGTTAAGCCGGATTATATCCAGGAAGCGATCATGTCTGAAGAGATCGCGAATGATAAACCCACCACTAAACTGACCTGGTTGGGCAAAGCGCCTGTTCTCGAAGTTATTACGAAATCAAAAAAGGGAAACCAGTGGGAGCTTGCTTCCTTAACCTTTGAAACCCCGCAGGAACAGGTAAACATACGGGTTGACAGCGCCCAGGGGCAATGGCTCGCAAAAATGCTGGGCGAATTATCGGTTCATAACTCCAAGGCCTATACGCTCGGTGAGGTTAAGCAACAATATGAAGCTGCAGGCCTCGAAGATTTTGAGCTGTTCTGGGATAACAAACCTGTAAACACCTTGTACAAAGCCGGGCTGTTAAAGTTCTAAGCGGATGCTTTTTTAATCTTGTTTAAAAATTACACCGTCTTTCATGATGAACCGGACCTTACCCATTACGGTAATGTCCTTTATTGGATCACCTTCTACGGCGATTACGTCCGCCAGTTTATTTTTTTCAATTGAGCCCAGGATATCGCTGATACCGATGAGATCGGCGGCTTTTATTGTGGCTGCCTGTATGGCTTCCATAGCAGGCATGCCGGCTTCATGCATGTACACAAATTCAAGCCAGTTTTTTCCGTGTGCATATACACCTGCGTCGGTACCGAAGGCGATCGGTACACCTGCTTTGTAAGCTTTGGCAAAGGTTGACTGTAATTTTGATCCGATCGCAAGGGCCTTCGGCGTAATGATGTCGGGGTAGTAGCCTGGTTTCCGGGCACTGTCAGCAACACTTCTACCCGCGGTTAAAGTCGGCACCATGTACGTGCCTCTTTCTTTCATCAACGCCATGATCTCTTCTGTCATGTAAGTTCCGTGTTCAACAGAATTTACGCCTGCAAGCACGGCCCGCTTCATCGCTTCCGCGCCATGGCAATGCGCTGCAACCTTAAATCCATAATCTTTCGCTGCGGTAACGATTGCCTTTAATTCCTCATCGGTAAACTGTGGGTTTTCGCCGCTTTTGGCAACACTAAGGACTCCACCACTCGCAGTGATTTTTACAAGGTCGCTGCCATCCTTGTACCGCTGGCGCACTGCTTTGTAGCAGTCAGCTGCACCATTCACAACACCTTCAGCCGGACCAGGATCACCCATCATGTCCTTTCTGTAACCATTGGTTGGGTCCGCATGTCCGCCAGTAGTGGCAATACTTTTTCCAGCGGTATAAACGCGTGGACCTTTTATGGATCGCTTATTAATGGCGTTGCGCAGGGCAATGTTTACGCCGGAACCACCAAGGTCCCGCACAGTTGTGAACCCGGTCATCAGGGTTTTCTCTGCATAGGCAACACTCGCAAAAGCAATATCAGGAGGATTCCGTACGAAACGGTCGGTATATTCGGTCGGACTTGTTTGCGATTCCAGGTGAACATGGCAGTCCATTAATCCAGGCATCACGGTATAGTTTTTTAAATCAACGACAACGTCAGAGACTGCCGCCGAGGTGTATCCTTTCAAAACTTCAATGATTTTGTTTTTCTCTATGATGACCGTCATCTCTGTTTGTACAGTACCAGCACGCGTGTTTATCAGGCGGCCGCAATGCAACAATGTTTTTTGTCCGAAAATGGTGGAATAGATAAAGGTGCCGAGTAAAAAAAGGAATATTCTCATAATTTAGATTTGCCTTTTGAAGATACGGGGAAATAGAAGATTGAATAAATAGAAAAATTGTCTCCCTGTTCAGCCGTATTCAATAATCGTAGGAAAAAATATTTTGTTTATGCAGGACAAGGTGCTTAAAATATATGTGATGAAAATGCTAGTTATGAGAAAGTTATTGTTGTTGTTCTTTGCAGGTAATGCCTGTTGCCTTAGTTCCTACGCCCAGTTTTTCAGGCGCGACAGTGGACTGGCACATACGTTTTCTATTGTAGCCAGGGATCCTGGAACCGGGGAGATGGCAGTCGGCGTGCAGAGTCACTGGTTTAGCGTTGGTACAGCGGTGCCATGGGCGGAGGCAGGGATTGGGGTGGTAGCGACGCAATCCTTTGTAAATAAAAGTTACGGTCTAAAGGGGTTGGCACTCATGGAGTCCGGCAAATCTGCGCCTGAGTCGCTTAAAGAGCTACTGGCGCAAGATGAAGGCAGGGAAGTCCGACAGGTAGCAATGATCGATGTGAATGGTAACGTTGACGCCTATACGGGCAACAAGTGCATCGACTTTGCGGATCATATCGTGGGAAAAAATTTCTCTGTCCAGAGTAATATGATGCTTACCGGCAAAGTTTGCCAGGCCATGGCAAGCGCTTACGAGGCCGGCATTAATCTCCCTTTGGCAGAACGGGTGATGCGTGCCCTGGAAGCAGCACAGGCAGCGGGTGGCGACATTAGAGGCAAACAATCGGCAGCCTTGCTTGTTGTGGCGGGCACGAGATCAAAAACGCCCTGGAACGATCGACTGGTCGATCTTCGTGTAGACGACCACGTTACCCCACTAAAAGAACTTAACAGGCTACTTCGCTTACAACGGGCATATGAGCACATGGACAAAGGCGATCTGGCCACCGAAAAAAATGATATGAAACTGGCCATGGAAGAATACGGGGCCGCTATGAAAATGTTCCCGACAAACCTGGAGATGAAATACTGGACCGCTATCACCCTTGCCAATAATAAAAAGATAACGGAAGCTGGTGTACTATTGCAAAAGATCTATAAACTGGACGCTAACTGGAGAGCGCTTACTTTGAGGCTTCCTAAGGTGGGCTTGTTAACTGTTACACCGGCCGAACTAAAAACGCTGACCCGCTAAAATAAACTCGCATTGAAAATTAAAATTTACACATGAGACCATACATCCTCGCAGAAACAAACTGGAAGCACATTAAAGATGCGCAAATCGACCTTGCAGTATTGCCCTGGGGCGCCACCGAAGCCCATAATTACCACATGCCATACGGCACCGACGTTTATGAAGCGGATCACATAGCAGCGCAGTCAGCAAAGGTTGCATGGGAACAGGGCGCTAAACTGGTCGTGCTGCCAACCATTCCTTTTGGAGTAAATACTGGCCAGGCTGATATCACCCTTGACATCAACCTGAACCCAAGTACGCAGGCAGCCATCCTGGCTGATATCATAACCGTGCTGGATCGCCAAGGCATCCGGAAGCTGATCATTTTAAACAGCCATGGTGGCAATGATTTTAAAACGATGCTCCGTGAATTAGGCTTACGTTTTCCTGCTATGTTCCTCAGCACCTGCAACTGGTTCCAGGCACTGGATAAATCACTTTATTTTGACAATGAAGGTGATCATGCGGATGAAATGGAAACAAGTCTCATCATGCACCTTGAGCCATCGCTGGTATTACCCCTCAATGAAGCGGGTGATGGAAAAGAAAGAAAGATGAAAATGAAGGCATTCGCTGAAAAGTGGGTTTGGACTGAACGCAAATGGTCACAGATATCGGCTGATACGGGTGTTGGAAATCCCTACAATGCAACGAAAGAAAAAGGTGAAAAATATTTTAAGGCAGTTACGGAAAAAATCGGGAATCTGTTCGTTGAACTCGCTGCCTGCGATCCGACTAACCTTTACGAATAGGTGCTTTGAAATGCGCATAAAAAAACTACCGCCGAAAAGCGGTAGTTTTTTTATGCAACAGTTTTTTTTTAGAAGGTAAACTGTGGTTGGCGATTCCGTTCAACCCTGCCGCTTTTTCTATCCATGGCCCGGCCGATTGCGTAACCACCGCCAGCTCCGATGACGCCTCCAATCACAGCTCCTTTAACTTTATTTTTACTCAATACAGCGCCCAACACTGCACCAGATCCTGCTCCAATCGCTGTTCCTTTGGCTGCTGAGCTCCAACCCTTATCACGTTTACGGACGATCGCAGGTGTGCTGGCTTGTGTACCAGATGAACCGCTTGATCTCCTGGCAGTTGATCTGCTTGCTCTTTGTGCAGGAGCCGTTCTGCGAACTGCTGGTTTCGTGTACACCGGCGCTTCAACGTCCAATGGACCTGTTCTTTTTGTTACGGTCGTAGTTGTTACGGTTGTCGTGGTGGTGGTTGTTCCATCCATTTCTTCAGGGTCAACAAACGAATCTGCTGTCATGCCCGCCTGGGCTCTATCGCTAAGCACATTACCCTGGTAGAGCGCTGTTGTATCCAGCATTATTTTGTTTGCATTGAGGTTTTCTTGTTTGTCATCTTGACAAGATGCCAGCAGTAAAACTGCCCCGATTGATAGTATAAATGTTTTCATGATCAAGTTTTTTATTAGTAATTCAATCTACGTTTCCGGCGTTCCTTCAAATTCATTTCAACGCCTTTCTCTCCTCACTATCGGAAAACTATGCCAACCAGTTTTCAACTTTAAGACCTTTTAACAGGTGGCCATTAAACCTTTCAGAAACCCGTATAATTTTAAGATCGATCGCTAAAAATCATCAAATCCTTTTAACAAAATCGGTTGTTCACATTTTTAAAGAGAGTTTGGGAAACTACTTTTTCCGGGATTTCCAGCACCTGTCTTAGCTCGCCAGCTGCTGGATCACGAATAGATGTCTTTGAAATTCTGCGAAAATGGGCCTGAACTTTTCCCGGCTTTTATTCGGTCGCCCAATCCGCAAAAAAAAGGATGTTAAGGCATGATGGAACTCCACTGATTAAAACCAAAGTTGGCAAAGCGAGGATAGGAGCTGCGAGAATTATTTTAAAGTGATCGTACACGAGGGAACTGCTCGCTAACAGGCGATGGATAGATAAGATTAGAAATGATGTTCAGGAAATGCAGTAATAAATGTTAGCGTCGTGCGTCGTTGATCTCCAACCAATATCCATCAGGATCTTTAAAATAGATCTGGTATACGTTGTCGACTCTTTTGGTCACCTTGTTTTTTTCGCCGGGCCAGTTTTCGTATTCGATCTTATTGGCCTCGAGTACCTTGATAAATTCTGGTACGGAAGCTACTGTGAAACATAGGTGAGTGTTTTTTTCATGAGCTGTATA
>JAURWD010000213.1 GCA_030655145.1 Ferruginibacter sp. | reverse complement strand
GGCGTTGCTTGACCGTAGCAAAAAGGGCCAGGCTCCGGAGCCGCTGAAACCCAGTGGAAAATTTAAAACGGGAGCGGAGGCGGTCGCAGCCTTTACAACTGCCCGTGAGGCGAACATTCGTTTCCTGGATACCACAAAGCTTGCACTTCGCGACCACATGATGCCACATCCCTTCTTCGGCATGCTTGACGCTTATCAATGGATTTTTCTTCTTTCAGGTCATACCAAACGCCACACGCTCCAGATAGAAGAGATCATGGCATTGCCGGGGTTTCCAAAAAGCTGATATCGATTCGTTTTTGTGAAGCAATTTTTCTACTCGCCATTGCGATTAATTGATGATCGCCAATTGATTTGAGCGTTTCTGCAACCTTGAAACAAGTTGAAATACAGCCACTGATTTACAAGGACTTCCTCCAATCCGGGCACAGTTCAAGAGGTGTTAATTGATTTGCTCGTTTCAAAATATCCCTTACTTTTGCGGCTATGACAACAGAACAAATTAAGGATATGAGAGACCGTGTTTTGGTCTTGAGGAGGTTTCTTTGACGTCGCTAACAGAGAAGCTAAAATAGATAACGATAAACAACTCTCACTCTCGCCGGGTTTTTGGGACGATAATGTCCGGGCAACTTCCATTTTAAAAGAGACTAAAGTAAACGAGTACTGGGTCAACATGTACCACGATGTAGCATCGCTGGTAGAGGATTTCGCTGTGCTTTTTGAATTCTGGAAAGAAGGAGAAGCCACAGAGGAAGAGGTGAAAGAAGCATTCGACAAATCCAACACCGCCATTGACGAAGCCGAGTTTAAAAGCACGCTTAACGAACCCACCGATGCCCTGCCCGCAGTATTGCAGATAAACAGTGGCGCAGGTGGAACTGAAAGCCAGGACTGGGCAGAGATGCTCGCGAGAATGTACCGGATGTACGGCGAAAAACAAGGTTGGACAGTTGGCGAGTTAGACTGGCAATGGGGTGACGGTGCAGGAATTAAAACCTGTACTTTCCAGTTTGACGGGCCGTTTGCCTATGGCTTTCTTAAAGCTGAAAGTGGCGTGCACCGCCTGGTGCGTATCAGTCCGTTCGATAGCAATGCAAGAAGGCATACTTCCTTCGCTTCAATTTATGTTTACCCACTAATTGATGATACCATCGAAATTGCTGTTAACCCAGCCGATGTTGACTGGGCCTTTTTCCGTAGTGGTGGTAGTGGCGGACAGAACGTGAACAAAGTGGAAACCGCCGTACGCCTAACGCATCGGCCAAGTGGCATTATCATAGAGTGCCAGCAAGCCAGGACCCAGGGTGAAAACCGCGAGAAAGCAATGGCGATGTTGAAGAGCCGGCTTTATGAGGAAGAGATGCGGAAACGCCAGGCAGTTCTTGACGCCAGTAATTCTTCAAAGAAAAAAATAGAGTGGGGAAGCCAGATCCGGAGTTATGTTTTCCATCCTTATAAGATGATCAAAGATCATCGCACGGATTTTGAAGTAGGTAATGTCGGGCCTGTCATGGACGGCGAACTTGACGGATTTATCAAGGCTTACCTGATGAGCGAGAAAGAGGCCAATGCGTCTTAACATCCACCAACAATCATTATCAAAAATATTATTATGCAGTACGGAGATTTTTATTACCCCATTCCTGTAAATGAACCCGTGTTGAATTATGGACCGGGCAGTAAAGAAAAAGAAACCTTAAAGAAAGCCTTGCATGACCTGAAAAATAGTGTTGTCGATGTGCCGATGTACATCGGTAGTGAGGAAGTTAGAACGGGAACAAAAAAAGACCTGCGTCCGCCGCATGAACATCAGCATTTGTTGGGGCACTACCATGAAGGCACCGGTGAACATGTGAAGCAGGCGATTGATGCGGCTTTACAAGCCAAAGAAAAATGGGCAGCCATGAGTTGGGAGAACCGGGCAAACATATTTTTAAAAGCCGCGGATCTGCTGGCAACAAAATACCGCGGCGTAATCGTGGGTAGTACGATGCTGGGACAAAGCAAGAACCCTTACCAGGCAGAAATTGATGCTGCTTGTGAGCTTATTGATTTCCTGCGTTTCAACGTGCATTTTCTTAGCGAAATCTATCGCCAGCAACCTATTAGCAGCGCAGGAATGAACAACCGTGTGGAATACCGGCCGCTGGAAGGATTTGTGTTGGCCATTACCCCATTTAACTTTACAGCTATCGGTGGAAATTTGCCAACCAGTGCGGCTTTGTGTGGCAACGTTGTTGTTTGGAAATGCGCACATACCCAAATTCTTAGTGCGAATGTTTTTATGCAGGTGTTAAAAGAAGCTGGTTTACCTGGCGGGGTTATCAATCTTATTTATGTTGATGGCCCAGTCTTAGGAGAAATATGTTTTGGACACGCGGATTTTGCAGGCATACACTTTACGGGAAGTACGGGCGTTTTCAATCACATGTGGAAAACGATCGGGGCAAATGCTGAACGCTATAAATCGTACCCACGTATTGTTGGAGAAACAGGCGGTAAAGATTTTTTGATCGCACATAAATCAGCGATACCTGGTGTGGTAGTGACAGCGCTTGCGCGGGGTGCTTTTGAGTACCAGGGGCAAAAATGTTCTGCAGCTTCCAGAGCCTACCTTCCTTCAAACATCGCCGAAGAAGTCAAGGAGAAATTAGTCGCGGAGATCGCAACAATGAAAATGGGTTCAACTGAAGACTTTACCAATTTTATCAATGCGGTCATTGATGAAAAAAGTTTTGATAAGCTCGAGAAGTATATTAAAGCTGTAAGTGAAAAAGGTAGTAAAGCGAAGATATTAGCCGGGGGAAAATGTGACAAGTCAAAAGGTTATTTTATTGAACCTACCGTAATTGAAACGACCGATCCAAACTATGTAACAATGTGTGAAGAGTTGTTTGGGCCAGTGTTAACCATCTATGTGTACGATGCGGAAAAATTTGAAGAAACACTCGCATTGGTTGACAAAACTTCTTCATATGCTTTGACCGGCGCAGTAATTTCACAGGATCGTTATGCGGTTGAACTCGCTACGAGCAAACTAAGAAATAGCGCGGGAAATTTTTACATCAATGATAAACCAACCGGTGCGGTCGTAGGACAGCAGCCGTTTGGTGGCGCGAGAGCTAGTGGTACAAATGATAAAGCTGGTAGTATATTGAATTTATATCGTTGGCTAAGCGCCCGCACAATTAAAGAAACTTTTAACCCACCAACTGATTACAGGTACCCGTTCCTGTTAGAAGAATAACGAATTTCTTTCAAGCCGTTTCCCAGGAGACGGCTTTTTTATTTTTGTGCAAGCTTGTGTATAAATCTCCCCGTTAATTAAGTAGCAAAACTAGTAGATGCCGTATCGATGGCCCTTTTGAGCGCAATTTTGAGCGTAAATGGTCATTTAGGCATATCATTTGTTTAGGGTCTTATGAAATTAATTATTCACGAAATCACTAAATTTTGAAAAAAGTATTTTTTGTTGCAGGGATGATAATGTGTTCATTCATGCTAAAAGCGCAATCTGTTTCCTTTGGAGTAAAAGGCGGTTTAAACGTAGCAAGCGTAAAGGTTAAAAACACAGAAACCAATTACGATCCTCGGATCTCCGCACACGTAGGTGGATTGGCGCACGTTCATTTATCAAAGCAATGGGCTCTTCAGCCTGAGTTGGTTTTTTCCGGACAAGGTTTTAAGGCAGCAAACGATGAGGTTTACCGCATGAATTACGTTAATGTGCCGATCCTTGTTCAGTATATGTTTGACAATGGCTTTCGTTTGCAGACTGGCCCGCAAGTAGGTTTTTTAGTTGCTGCAAAAAGAAAGTTGAATGATGTAACTGTTGACATCAAAGACAACTATAAAGGAGTTGCTTTTGATTGGTCAGTAGGAGCCGGATACCTGATACCAAAGACTGGTGTAGGATTCGATGCCCGTTTCAACTTTGGCATTGCCAAATTGAATGACAATAACCTTGCAGACAACAGAAGTGGAGTTTTGCAGGTTGGAATGTTTTACCTCTTTAACCAACATTGGAAGTAATTGCTTTCATTTAAATGATTTAATCAAGGGTTGAAAATTTCAACCCTTTTTTTATTCCTTAATACCCTATAAATTCGCCAAATAAAATAACGGATTGAAAGTAATACTTGATAAACAACAACTGCACCTCACTCTACGCCGCCTGGCGCATCAATTGCTCGAAGACCATCTCGATTTAAGCGAAACTATTTTTATCGGACTACAGCCGCGTGGGGTTCGTGTGAGTCGCCTCATCATGGATGTCATTCAATCATTAAATCCTGCGCAACCGGCGCAGTACGGGGTGTTGGATATTACTTTCTATCGCGATGATGTTAGAGAAGAATTGCATAAGGCAAACAAAACAGAACTGCCATTTTCAATAGAGGGAAAAACTGTTGTTCTTATTGACGATGTGCTCTACACTGGCAGAACGATCCGTGCGGCGCTCGATGCCATACAGGATTTCGGTCGCCCGAAAAAAATAGAATTATGTGTGCTGGTGAATCGTCGCTTTAACCGCGAATTGCCCATCCAGCCTGACTATTGCGGGAAAGCAATCGACACGATCACATCACAGAAGGTGAAAGTTGAATGGGACAAAGAACAGGTGATATTATATTGATTTTATTTTTTTTCATTTAGCTTTGCTGCTTAATGCAACTATCTACTAAACACCTTTTAGGCATTAAAGACCTCTCTCCCGAAGACATTTCTCTCATTTTAGAAACAGCTGGCCAGTTTAAAGAAGTTCTCCAACGGCCGGTAAAAAAAGTACCCTCCCTCCGGGATGTTACCATTGTAAATCTTTTCTACGAGAATAGCACGCGAACCCGCATTTCATTTGAACTGGCGGAAAAAAGGTTAAGTGCTGACACCATTAATTTTTCTGCTTCGGCCTCCTCCGTTTCAAAGGGTGAAACCTTATTGGATACCGTGAATAACATTCTCAGCATGAAGGTTGATATGGTTGTCATGCGCCATAGCGCCAGTGGTGCACCTCACTTTCTTGCGAAACACATCCCTGCTGCCATCGTCAATGCCGGGGACGGCATCAATGAGCATCCGACCCAGGCGCTTTTGGATGCCTATTCCATCAAAGATGCTACGGGTGGGCTTGAAGGAAAAAAAGTTGTGCTGATCGGGGATATTATGCATTCCCGTGTTGCGCTGAGCAATATATACCTGTTGAAAAAAATGGGAGCGGAGGTGATGGTAGCTGGTCCGCCAACATTGATCCCACGCCATATAAAAGAAGCCTTGAACATCGAGGTTGAATATAATTTGAAGAAAGCGCTGGAATGGTGCGACGTGGCAAATGTTTTGCGCATTCAACTGGAGCGTCAAAACCAGGTATTGTTTTCTTCCCTACGGGAATACAATCTTGCTTATGGTGTAAGCAGAAAACTATTGGACGGTTTAAAGAAAGAAATTGTTATCATGCATCCCGGCCCAATCAACAGGGGTGTTGAAATTGACAGTGATGTTGCTGATAGTGGCCGTTCTATTATCCTGCAACAGGTGGAGAATGGGGTCGCCGTTCGGATGGCTGTCCTGTATTTATTGGCTGGAAAACGAACTGCATAAGCTTGCTGATAGCGACCGATTCGCATATTTCATCACCTGATAATATCCCATTCATGCAACGAACCTGTTTATTCCCGGGGACTTTTGACCCGGTCACCTTCGGACATACAGATATTATCAATAGGGCGATCCCGTTGTTCGATAAATTAGTTATAGGAATTGGGCGGAATGTAAATAAGGTGCCCATGTTCAGCGAAGAACAGCGTTTGCAATGGTTACTGGATATTTACAAAGATGAGCCCAGGGTTGAAGCGGTGGTATATGACGGGCTTACCGTCAATTGCTGCAAAAGTGTCGGTGCGAATTTCATCCTGAGGGGTATTCGTTATGTAAATGATTTTGAATACGAAAAGGCGATCGCGGATATGAATCGCAGCATTGATGGGCACATCGAGACCATTTTCTTAACCTGCCTCCCCCAGTACACTTCAGTTGCGAGTACGCTTGTACGTGATGTATTAAAAAACGGCGGAGATGTCTCACAGTTTTTACCTCCTGTAGTAAATCAATCTATTTTAAATAGTAAATAGTCACCCATGTCAATCTGGTTTAAAAAATCTTTGAAGTTAGCCGACCTGGAACCATTTACTCCAGGCACAATGGCCGAGCACCTGGGTATGGAATGGATGGAAATAGGTGATGATTTTATTAAGATAAAGATGCCGGTAGATCATCGCACCAAGCAACCTTATGGATTGCTGCACGGTGGAGCGAGTTGCGCCTTAGCGGAAACCGTGGGCAGTGTGGCAGCTCACCTGGTGATAGATTCCTCCAAATTTGTTTGTGTTGGGCTTGAGATAAATGCCAACCATGTTCGAAGTGCCCGGCAGGGATCTGTTACGGGGATCGCTACGGCTTTGCATCTCGGGGCTACCACGCACGTTTGGGATATCAAGATCTACGACGAGGTGAACCGCCTGGTTTGTATTAGCAGGCTTACAATGGCTGTACTAAACAAGGCTTTTTAGTTTTGCCGGACCTGCGAGGAATTGATTTATGATATCTGCAATAGAAGGATACGTGTTTGACATGGGATCTTTTAATTCCTCCTTTTTTACCCATTTTATTTCGGTGATCTGTTCTTCTGTCTGCGGCACCAGCGCCTGTTTACTTTTACAGGTTAGTTGATACCAATGTGAGGTCTTCAGGAAATGCTTACCGAAAGCGTTGTAGGTATGATAAGTTTCCCCGATCTTTTTTTTCAGCACCAGGTTGCTCACGCCAGTTTCTTCTTCGACTTCCCGCACAGCACATTCTTCCAGGGTTTCCCCTTTCTCTAATTTTCCTTTCGGAAGGTCCCATTTATCCAGGCGATAAATCAAGAGTAACTCTTTTTTCTCGTTTTGAACCACACCACCCGCAGCTTCTATTAGCTTGAAATGTTTAAAGAATGCTTTCTTCAACATATCCAGATCACTGTGCCATAAGACCCCGGCGTGAAATTCCTCTTTGTGAATCTCATGCAGCAGAGATTTAATGGCCGGCCCGGAAATCTCGTCCATGAAAACCGCATCAGGGTGATGCAGGATTTCGTTCAATTGCTCATCAATTTCATTACACAGGTAAACAGGCTTATTGTCAAAGTAGATCTTTATATACATACGGCATGATTTATAAGAGGAGGAGTGCATCCCATTTATTGAAAGCAGCGTGCATTGTTTTATTTTTGCGGCATGACGAACGAAAAAGCGGTAGCAGAGAAACTGTTACAAATTAATGCAATAAAGTTAAGTGTACAAGCACCCTTCACCTGGGCCAGCGGATGGAAAAGCCCTATCTATTGTGACAACCGCAAAGTCTTGTCCTTTCCCTACATCCGTGATTTCATTAAAAGCGAACTGTGCAGCGTGGTCTTCGAAAAATTTCCCGAAGCAAATCTTGTTGCGGGCGTTGCTACCGCCGGTATCGCCTGGGGCGCAATGGTTGCCGACCAGTTGAAATTGCCGTTTGTTTATGTACGTCCAAAGCGAAAAGAGCATGGATTGGGTAACCAGATCGAAGGAGCATATGATGCCACACAAAAAGTTATCGTTATCGAGGACCTCATCTCGACAGGCAAAAGCAGCCTGCAGGTGGTTGATCTATTGCGCAAGGAAGGTTTAGAAGTGCAGGGCATGGTGTCTATTTTCAATTACGGTTTCGACGTCGCGGATAACGCCTTTGCAGAAAGTAAGACACCCTTTATTTCATTGACAACCTATGGAACTTTAATCCAGCTTGCGGAAGAAAAAGGCATCGTTAGTGCGGCTGATCAACAGAGTTTGTTGAGCTGGAGAGAAAATCCCGCAGGTTGGAACTCGGGCGAGTAACCACCAAGTTCCTATAAAAGCTTTTAAAAAATCAGGATCGAATGAAAATACTGCCGCCTTCTGGCGGCTTTTTTGTGCCTAAAAGCTGCTGAAACTTTGCTTGCCTTCATAGCTAACAGGGAAGGTACGGAACACATTTGCCTTTCCAACTTTGACCGACCCGGTCACCTTTACCATCACTTCCGTGCTCAAAAGACCGATCAAACCATTCTTCAAAAGATTTTTCATATCCACATCAACGGTCACCGGAACAAAAAATTCTGCTCTTTTTGGGATGGTGATCTGCTGTTCCTGCACGGTGTGCCCGAGGTAATTATTGTTCATGAATATGTCAAGGTCTGTTCGCTGAAGCTGCAGACCGAAATTATTTGGATTGTAATAAACCAAGTCCATCCGGATGGTGGTGGCCCCAAATGAAACCTTGTCTACACCGAAATTTTTAAAATCACGGTATTCCAGTTCCTTGGGAACTGCGCAGGACATCAGCAATATTGTCAGTAAACTGAAAACGAATGGAGCGGATAGGAGGAACTTGCTCTGCATAGAGAGGCGATCATTTTTTGACTCACCAATATAGGCTCATTAGTTGAAAACTGAATGTTAAGGCCAGTTATTTTCAGCTAAAGTCTTTAGTTATCCATCCTGACATCCTGACAAATACCAAAATCAATTTAACTAAAAAAAGTAGTTGTTTAGCTAAAAGCATTATAATCTGATTATCAAGTGTTAACACAATATTGTGCATATTTTTATAGTAGTCTTTGTTAGCCACATTTCTCTTTTTGCGATAGAAAGTATTGGAAAACTTACTGAACCTCGGAGGGAGATTTAATATGTATATAACTAATTGATTATAAATTGATAAAGAAGGTTATTTGGTATTTAAATTTATTTATAATAGATATTACATTAAAGTGAGCATCCCACGTGAGTCAAATTTCGAATTTTGACATGCTTCTTGTTTTTTGATGAGTTTACAGTCCCAGGTTTCAATTTCGAACCTGCGTGCTCAAAACGCTCCGAAACTCATTGGTTCCAGGAACCGGAAAATTTGTCAGGGGTAATTTTTTAGTGAATTGACCATTTGGTTAGAATTCTTGAAAGGAGTTAAATCGATTTGAAAACCGGCAAACGTAATTTCCACACGACGCTTCTGCGGGGTACGAAAGGCTCCGTCCATAAAATTGGAGGGGAAAACTACTCGTCATTGATAGCTGCATGGGCGTAGGAAGGAAGGGGAAATAAAATATTTCTAAAAATTTATGTAAAAATGCTAGAAGTATTTAACGAAAGGTTGGTATTGGTCGAAATGATTAAACAAAACCATCAATTCACCTAAAAAAAACAGCCGGCAGTAATTTTACTAAATTGGCGTTTTTGGAAAGTTCAAAATCCTGCCTATGTTTGTGTCGAAATTGAAATGACCATTACCTCGGTCATCCGGTTATCACCCTAATAAAATCCGCCCAATAATTAGATTTCGGTCCTATTATTAGTTTATCCCCCTCGGCGAACCGCTTCTTACAACCTTAACCACAACGAAATGAAGGCACTGTTTACATTTGTAAAGTCCTTACTGTATAATTCACCCACATCCCAAACTATCTCAGTCGGGAAGTTTCCGGTACATATTTCCACTAATTCTGCAGATGCATTTCCTGCCTTGATTTCCCGTAAAACCAAAAAGCGGCGACAATCCCAGTTCGTTCCTAATAAGAGCATCGGTCAGTTTACTTCCCCAGGTCAAACACTTTCGAAGAGTGAAGTAGAGCGATTAATATTTCCTGCCACTTACCTGGAAATCACCAGCAATATTTCTGACCTTGATTTCAAAGCTGGTCAAAACGGGTGGTCGGATTTAAAATCCAGCGCCATACACATTTCACTTTTTCATAGTTACACCGCGGCAGGTAGGCCGTTAAACTTAGTGAGCAGGACAGGAGTGGACCAGCATGGGGCAGGAAGCCCGGTAAAGGGAAAGTTGACGACAAGAAATTTTTATAAGCAAAACACTATCTCCAATCAAAAAATATTAAAGAACTAAACGGGGGTTTAGTGATGACAAGGAGGCTGTCTAGATTTATTTCGAAACAGCTTCCTTTAATCAACTGCTAAAATTTCGCGGAAGCAGTTGTTTAAATTATTACAGGTAAAATCCAGGCACAACAAAATAATCATCGACAAACAGCGTTTACTAACCAACCAAAGAGGTAACGCTTGTGCTTGGTAAACAAGAAGTTTTCTTTGGGGGTTACTGAACCGAATTAGGTTCGTAAACAAAGGCTTGATTTCTATCAGGCCTTTTGCTTTTTAATCAACTTCCCCGCACCCGATTTCCCGGCAGCATGTAGTTTTACTTCGGCATGGATGGCCGTTGACGCCGCAATCAAATCCTTCATGAGAGTTTACGCAAGATTGGTCCGACCTAAATCGAAAAGCTTTTGGGCTTGAGTTTCAAATTTGAGCTGTTCCAGCGATCAGGCCAATAAAGAAAATTGAGTCGCAGAAGTTGCGGCATTGATTTATAGATGTCTTTAATTAAATCCGCCCTCGGCTCCCTGTATCAATTTCAAACACAAGGAAACCAACCCTGGAGGATGCTCGCGAAATGTTATGTGAAAAGCAATTCTCTTAGAAAGTAAATCTTGCGGATAATCCCACGCCGGCTCCATCATAACCAACATCGTTGATGAGGTTTAGTTCTGGTTTCCAGTCAATGGATATATTTAAGGGGATCTGTGGAAATTTATAATCTAACCCCACGATACCCGCGACACCTAGCAAGGTCCGGCTCTCGCGAACGCCTAAGAATGCACCGCCGCCGGCAAACCACTGCAGGTTTTCTACCGAGGCGATGGGCTGATGCCATTCATACAACCCGCAGAATCCCACGCCATTCGTTAAACCCAGCATTCCTTCCAAAGCATGGCGATCATCGAGAAAATGTTTCACCGTGATACCAGTTGAAACAGCAGGGGAATTAGGACCGATGCGAATACC
>JAURWD010000207.1 GCA_030655145.1 Ferruginibacter sp. | reverse complement strand
CGACATGGGCGGTCGAGATGGCCGGATGTCCGCCAGGTAGGATGAAAAATTTCATCGGCGCCAGCTTTGCATTCATGGCATCTATTTCAGTTTCCAGCAAAACGATATCTTCTTCTTTTAGATCAGGGATCTTCATCAACGGCTCTTTTTCAGGATCGCAAGCCAGCGAAGAACCGATGGTAAACAGCCGGTCCTGCGTTTCTTTTAAAATTGATTTGAGGTGTTCGTCTTCAACCTGGTCTGCCGTTAGTCCTATAAATGAATTTAACTCGTCCGTGGTGCCGTAGGTTTCAATCCGCAAATGACTTTTCGGAACCTTGGTCCCGCCGATCAAACTTGTCTTACCAAGATCGCCTGTCTTCGTATAAATTTTGGTAGCCATTAATGAACGGTTGTTGTTAAAAATGAAACAAGCAAAGAGTGGATTTGTTTGAATAACCCTGGGAGTTAGACCAACTGAGGAATGGTTGAGGGGTGGGTATTCATTTTGTCGCTTTCAATTACACCGTCTCTCAAACGGACAACTCTATGCGCAAATGCCGAGATATCCTCTTCGTGAGTAACTAAGATTACGGTGTTACCGTCGCGATGGATCTTGCCCAGGATATCCATGATCTCATGTGAAGTTTTTGAGTCAAGGTTTCCTGTTGGTTCATCTGCGAGGATGATTGCGGGATTATTTATAAGCGCCCGGGCAATGGCTACCCGCTGGCATTGTCCACCGCTCAATTCGTTTGGTTTATGTGTACTTCGATCAGACAGTTTTACTTTTTCCAGCACTTCCATGGCCCGCTCTGTTCGTTGGCCTTTGCTAACGCCGCTGTAGATCAGCGGTAAAGCAACGTTTTCCGCAGCAGTCAGCCTCGGCAGCAGGTTAAACTGTTGAAACACGAATCCGATGTCTTTGTTTCGTACTTCCGCCAGGTCGTTATCAGGCATTCGGCTCACATCTTTTCCGTTCAACACGTAAGTACCGCCGGTTGGAGTGTCGAGGCATCCAAGAATGTTCATGAGTGTCGACTTACCGGATCCACTTGGCCCCATGAAAGCGACATATTCATTTTTGAAAATATCAAGGTTTATTCCTTTTAATACCGGAAGTTCCTGTTTACCCAGGTAGTAGCTTTTGATAATGCTTTCGAGATGAATAATTCCTTTCATGCAGATGTTATTTGCGCATTGAAATTGCGGTACGAAACTTTGATCTTTTTATTTTTTGATAACTTTTGGAACCTGGAAAAAATCTTCATTATGTTTCGGAGCGTTCCGGAATGTTTCCGTTGTTGAGATACTTCCCTGCACTTCATCATCTCTCAGCACATTGACACTATCGCTCATGTGAAGAAGTGGAGTTACTCCTGTCGTATCTAATTCATTCAGTTTTTCCACGAAAGCAATCATTCGCTGGAGGTCGCTTTTTATACCCTCTTTTTCGTTTTCAGCAAACCTAAGCCTGGCCAACGTCGATAATTTATCAATCAATGCGTCATTTACTTCCATGAAACAAAAATAAAGGTTTCGGTCAAGACGCAATGAATAATGGGATAAATGGAGGCGTGGGAGTTCATAGGATAATTCCATTCATGAAAGCTAGCCGATCCGAAACTCAAAAGTCTTTTTTATCTTCGCCGTCTTTATGAAGAAACAGCGAGAAATAGTAATGAGCGGTATCCGGCCTACGGGATACCTGCACCTGGGTAATTATTTTGGGGCAATCCGCAATTATGTGCGAATGCAGGAAGATTACGATTGCTTTTTTATGGTGGCAGATCTTCACTCCCTGACGACGCATCCCGACACAAAAGGCCTGAAGCAGAACGTCCACCGTGTACTTGCGGAAAATATTGCTTGTGGATTGGATCCTGAAAAAGTGACCCTGTATTGCCAGAGTCATGTGTTTGAAACCTCGGAATTGTATTTGTATTTGAACATGCTCGCATATGTAGGAGAACTAGAAAAGACGGTCACTTTCAAAGATAAAATTCGTCAGCATCCTAATAATGTAAATGCTGGCCTGTTAACGTATCCTGTTCTTCAATCTGCAGATATCATTTTGCATCGTGCTAAACATGTGCCAGTCGGGAAAGACCAGGAGCAACACCTGGAAATGGCCCGAACTTTCGCCAATCGTTTTAATCATCGGTATGGCGAGGTTTTTCCTGAGCCCAAAGCTTTTAACAACAACGAAGAATTGGTCAAAGTTCCCAGTCTAGACGGATCTGGAAAAATGAGTAAAAGCGAAAACCAGATGTCAGCGTTATTCCTGGCTGATGAAGATGAGGTGATCAGGAAAAAGGTCATGAAGGCTAAAACAGATGCCGGTCCAACGGAAGAAAATTCAAAAAAGCCTGACTACATCGAGAATATTTTCACATTATTACGACTGGTCAGTTCAGCTGATGTGGTGAAAAAATTTGAGCAGAATTATGATCAATGCAACATCCGTTACGGTGATTTGAAAAAGCAATTAGGGGAGGATATGGTAGCTTTTATTTCACCCATCCGCGAAAAAGTTGATGACATACTAAATGATCAAAAGTATCTGAATGAAGTGATCATACAAGGTGCTGAAAAAGCCCGTGTGAGCGCCCGGGCTACTATGACGCTGGTGCGTGACGTTATGGGCTTGCGCTATTGATCAGCGAAACTTTTATTATTGCAGGCACGTAAAGTTTCCCTATTTTCATTTGAATAATATTCAACATCTTAAAACATCCCAGGGCCAAATCATGGCAAAAAATAAAAAACCCAAACACATCGCGATTGCCGGAAATATTGGTGCAGGTAAAACCACGTTGACGGAAATGCTCAGTAAGCATTACCGTTGGATTCCTCAATTTGAAGATGTTGATCACAATCCTTACCTGAACGATTTTTATGATGATATGCCGCGTTGGAGTTTTAATCTCCAGATTTTCTTTTTGAATAGTCGGTTAAACCAGTTGCTGGAGATTCATCGTGGTACCGAAACTGTTATACAGGATCGCACGATCTATGAAGATGCAAATATTTTTGCGCCGAACTTGCATGATATGGGCCTAATGGGAAAGCGTGATTTTGATAATTACTATAAGTTTTTTGAAACGCTTAAGACGATGGTACAACCACCGGATCTTTTAATTTACCTCAAGGCTTCGGTGCCTACGTTGGTTGCGCAAATTCAAAAAAGGGGAAGAGAATACGAGGAGAATATTAGACTGGATTATCTTAAGAAGCTCAATGATTATTACAGTTCGTTTATTGAAAATTACAAAGAAGGGCCATTGCTTATTATTGATGCCGATACCAACAAATTTGCAGAAAATGAAGAACACCTGGGGCAGATCATTAACAAGGTTGATTCCACCTTGTTTGGGCTATTCTAATAGGGCCAAATATCGCTAGTCTATTAGCTGGTTCTTCATTGCGTAAAATACAAGACCGACAGAATTTTTTACACCAAATCTTTCCATCAACCTGTCCTTTATAGCTTCAACTGTGCGAGCACTGATGTCCATCTTTAATGCGATCTCTGCCGCAGTAAATTCCATGCAAACCAGCGTCAGCACTTCTTTTTCTCTATCGCTGATAACTACTTCGGTACTAAGGTTCGGGTTAAATTTTTGCTTGCTGTAATTCTTTTTAATGAGCACTTTGTTTACAAATGGATTCAGGTAAAAGCCTGTTCTCATTACATCCATTACGGCTCTCTTAATTTCGGAAGGGTCCGTACTTTTTAAAAGGTACCCCGCTGCGCCACAATCCATGAGATGTCCTACGAAACGTTCGTCCTCATACATCGTAAGGATAATAACTCGAATGTTGGGAAAGTCGCGGGTAATTTGTTTGGTGGTATCTATTCCATCTTTGACGGGCATCCGGAGGTCGCAGAGAATCACGTCAGGGTCGGCTTCAGGAATCTTTGAAAGTAGTTCCTCGCCATTCTCAGCTTCCATCACAAACTTTATGTTAGTGTAAGGTCGCATGGATAGAACAACTCCCTTTCTAAAGATTTTGTGATCATCCGCAATGGCTACTTTAATTAAACTCATACAAAATTGGATAATGCAAATTTAAGTAAAGATATTGGTTTTGATTGTGGCCCCGAGCTGGTGAGGGCTCAAACAATGATCAACGGAAAACCACTCGATATTAAAAAGTGGAATCTTTCGGGATTTCCAAAGTAACCTTATAATAAGTGTGAGATGGGTCTATCTCGAAAAATATCCTGCCATTCAGTACTTTAATCCTGCTTGCAATATTCTTAAGGCCAAGCCCTGTTGAAACGTGGTTCAGCCGATCAAATTCTGTCTGAACAATACCCTGACCGTCATGATGCAGTCGCAAATAGCTGTGGGTTCCGTTAGCATTTTGCGTCAAGTGTATGAAACCAGCATTACTGTGTTTGATGATATTGTTAACGAGTTCCTGCATGATCCTGAAGATGAGCAATTCCTGTTCAAGTTTAAGGCGTGTTCTATAATCGTGGAATCGAACACTGGCATTTAGCGTGCCGCTGCCATTGATTTTTTGAAAAAGATCACTCATGGCGCTTTCCAGGCCGAAATTTTTCAGCGTTGGCGGCATCATGCTATGACTGATATTCCTGATCAGTTGTATGGCGTCGTCAATTATTTGTTTGGCGCTAAATATTGATTGGAGTTGAGCTGCCGCATCCTGGTTGATCATGTTTTCATTCAGGTAAAGCCGGGCCGTAGCCAAAAGCGGACCCACATCATCATGAAGATCAGCAGCAATTCTATTTCTTTCTTCTTCCTGGAATTTTATGGAAGCATTTAGGAGGATTTGTTGTTTCTCATCTTCCAATTTTTTCAGCTGATTGTTGAATCTGATAACTTTTCTTTGGTGAAGAATCACAAAGAATACAATCCCTAATGTTAGACTCACCATAGCAAGCGTACCGAACATCATGATATAAGGGAAGCCAGAAGAGTTATTAACCGCTTGTAGAAAGATCATTCTATCGTTGTAACAATTTAATTGGATTTTTTGTCTACAGCAAAGGGGGTTAGAGAGCTGCTGAGGTCAGGTTGGATATTTATATTATCGTTTTGGGGTTTTAATGGGTTATGCACTGTAACCGCAATACACAGTAGCACATCTTTAATGATCGTAAAAAAATTGTAGACCAAATTGTATTGTGTGACAAATTGTTTGTCTTTTACAGCAGTTTTAGATAAAAGAAAAAGAAAAAAATTGCCTGAAAAATAGATAAGGAACCCGGTTGAAATCCAAAAACTCATTGATAAATAAATGGGTGTTAAAAGGCTGAATTGAACTTTTTCATAAAAAAAGTAAACGATTAACAAAATAAGAAACAAAGATTCTACTACCAGCGGCATAAAACTTATAACCCTTTCCACACTTATATAATAGTCATAACATGCTACAATAAAAAAAAGAATTCCAGCAACTGGTAATATTTTTTTAATCTTGGGGTTGACTAGAATTTGAGTGTAGTAATGACATAACAAAGAAAATTCTATGACTATCGCTGCTCTTTTTAGTAACGCTGTTACATTCCGGTTATCCAAATAATAACGGAAGAATAATACTAATAGTATAATTGCTGAATATAAAATGGCATAATAAAAGAATGCCTTTCCTTCTTTTGTAGCTGTAATCCTTTTGAGGAATATACTACAGAGAATGAAAGGCATTAGTTCAAAAAAGTAAGTGATAATGCCGAAAAGCTGCAAGTTAGAAAGTTTTGATATAAATAGCTAACCGGCCGACATTAACAAAATTTACTTAGTCGTTTACGAATAAAGTCACATCCCATTGTTGCATGATAGAAGTTTTTAGAGGTTTAGTTAATAGTTTCAATGTAAACTTGCCTCAAATTGAATCGATGGCCAAGGGGTAAAAACCCTATCTTAGTTGTGAATTTTCACAAAAACCAACAGGAGAGAGGGTTTTCGGGAAAACACCACGTGTTTTGATCTCTTAAAGTGGGGTAAAAACACGAAATCAAAATAGTAATTTTACTATCCACCATAATCGGTATTACCTCGGTAAAAATACGAATGGTTTGAAGATTTTTCAAAATTATGTGGCCGGAACGTTGCATTTTGTCATACGATCTCGCAATATGTAATAGATATTTAAAATATGATGATTTGGGACGAACCACTTTTCCTCAGGGTAAATTTCATGAGAACTAATGGCAGGAATAGTAAAAACCCTTATTTTTAAACACCCTTACACTAACTGAGACTTATGCCTGTTAATTCGAATTATGTAATTAAGATTGCTATTGCTGATGATCATAAGATTTTTCGGGACGGAATCAAAATGGCGTTGTCGGGAAAAGAGAATTTGAAAATGCTTTGGGAAGCTGAAGACGGGAAAGACATGATGCATAAGATTTCCATCAAAAAACCAGAGGTTCTCTTAATGGACATCAGGATGCCGGAAATCGATGGAATCAATGGCATTGAACTGATCCGGAAAGAATATGACGACATCAAGATCATCGTACTCACCATGTATGACGATCACCAAATGATTAGCAAGATGATGGAAATGGGCGCAAATGCTTATTTAACCAAGACAACTGATCCAGAGGAAATTTACGAAGCTATTCTTACCTGCATTAACGATGATTTTTACTTTAACGACCTCGTAAACAAGGCGGTAATGGGCAAACTTCTTCAAAAGAAGAATGTTCGGCAGCACTACGGAACAAGTACAGCCATTCACTTCAACGAGAAAGAAATAAAAATTCTACAGCTTCTAGCTGAAGATAAAACCACGGAAGAAATTTCAAAGGTTATCTTCTTAAGTCCCCGGACCATCGAGACCATTCGCCAAAACATGAAGACCAAGGTAAATGCCAAAACTATTGGTGGGCTGTTGATGTATGGCATGCGAAACAAGCTAATCGAGTAAAGATGAAGGCAGGTACAAGTCGTGAAAGCTAATTAGTTTTCCATGTAGAAAATGCACAGAGATTAAAAATTTTGTTTTCATTCTTGGCAATGCGCTTTATTTATGTACTTTTGCATTCCAAATTTAAAATTGGCTGCGTAGCTCAATTGAATAGAGCATCTGACTACGGATCAGAAGGTTTTAGGTTTGAATCCTAACGCGGTCACACTGGTTGGTAAAGGGTTTCATGAAAATGAGACCTTTTTTTGTTTCCGCCATTTGCATACAATTTACATACAAATACCAAATCTACATTTGCATAAAAACTTGGTTTAAAACAGATAGTCATCTAGTTGGTTGGTGCTAGAAAAGGCTTTAAGACGCTTAAGAACGTTATGTCTCGATGATAAAACAGTTCAATGTAAAAAGAATGTATCTGGTAAAGCATTATCTGAAAATCACCTTCCTCCCGCTCAGCAACGAGTACACCGTGCGCCCATAATTGCTCGTGTTGTTTTGCTTCGTCTAATGCATTAAAGTCGTATAACGTTATGGTTTGCAGGTTTCTTACGGAAGCTATACTATGTTCAGATATATCCAACCTGTTCGGGCCCCTAACGAGAAGTATAACTAATGTACTCTCACTCTTCCGCTAGACCATAATTCAATATAGAAATTTTCTATCTGTAACAGCACCTCCCCATACAAACCCTTGATACATGCAGCAACCCGCACACCATTATATCTAGCGAACCAATATTGCTGATCCTCCCTAAGTGTTGTAAATTCCTGGGTGATTACTGTTCACAGTTACCTCATGCTAGTAAAAGCTGTAAGCATGCAATTGGTTTGTTAGCTACGTCCGGAAACAGGAACCATTCCGAATTTAAGAACTTCTGTCTTTTATAGAGAAAAAGGGTAGGCTATGAATTTACTAACTGTGTAAAGATCAGCTACTTAGCCTGTTGGCACACTTTAGGCAGACAAATAAGCAGAAGAGAGAAAGACAGAGAGGAGAAAACAACAAAGATTTTTACAATTAATTATAGGGTTCTCAGTGTTAATTTTTAGAGAGTCGTTAAGATGGATTGGATCACCATTTTAACGGCTTTTTTGTTTGTGGTAAGCAATGCACGGGTCAGAGTTTTTTTACTTTATTAATCCACAAGGTGGAGAAACATGCAACTCCGTACAACAGTAAACAGTGGAGTTTTTATATTGCAACATGAACACGGTGCCTGTAATATTTGAATATCAAAACAAAACTTACTACGGTTTCTTCAAATCACATGGAGGCGCTGGATCAGCCAAAGGTGACAGTTGGAAACTCATGATCAATAACTATTACCACGGACAATTACATCACTCCCAACACACCGGACATTTTCTATTTCACGGCAACAACTTCAATGACATGGGAGATTATTTTGAGGCGTACATGGTTGCCTAGCATCAGTAGCAGGTTGCTAGTTTGATTTTTGCCGCAGAAAGCTACTTCCTGAACCGCAACGCCAGCACGTTTTGCGCCACAGCCTGACCTTGCTTCAGGCCCGCTTCGCCGGAGAACCGGTAGTGGATGCCCCCGTACACCCGTGACACGGCAGCTTCACGTGCAGCGTCTAGGAACGAGGCGTATAGGCGGGGCCGCATTCCGAGATGTTCGTAGGAGTGGTCAGTAAAGGCATAATTTTCTCCGAACACGTCTGACAGGGCAGTAGCCGCGGCCGCCGAGAGCGTAGCGTGGGCCGCCGAGTACTCCGGGTGGGCGGGCGTGGGGATGTGGGGGAGCCAGTCTGCGTACCCGAGTATCTGCCGCACAGCCGTCACCGGTCGCACTACGTTGTATTTGTATTTTGATTTCCACGAACTAACGCAGGCGTCGGAAAACGCTATGCTCATTTTGGCGTAAGCTTCGGCGGCTTGGGCGAGACTCGATTTTTCCTGCGTCAGCACCTGTGTCAGGATCGATACCCAGTGACCGTTGGAAGTGTAGTTTTTTTCGTCGGGCAAATCGTTCCAGAAATCCGCGATGGCGGTTTGTTCAGGCGTACGGGTTAGCGATACCTCGTAGATTTCCTTCGTAGCGGCGTAAAATGGGGAACTTGAGTCGGTCGAGAATGGAAACGGCGGGCCGGGATCCACGTAGGCATTGGCGGCCACGAAGGGACGGTTGTTGCCCCAGTTCGGCTCCACGGCCTTACCGTAGGCGGGTGGCGTGGGTTCCCAAAGACCCCTGCCGACCGGCGGCGTGTAGGCCTTAGCGTCGTTGGACCCGTCGGATTTAGCCCAATCCACCACGGCGGTGGCAATGGACCGGCCAAACGCTGCCGAGCGGCTAATTTCGTCCGCCGACGCAATTTGCCGAAAACCCTGTTCGTGGGCCATTTCCAGCGAGTCGATGGCCTGCCGGTTTGCTGCCGGGGTGTTTGGGTACAAGGCCCGGAACACAGCGGCCAGTGCGGCATTGGCACTGGCGGGCCAGTGAAGGGTGACTCCCGGTCGCGGGTTTGGCAATTCGGGCATGCCGTTGAGTTGTTTGCCCAGCGACTGGTAGCCGCTCATGCCTGGCACGACGGCTTCGTAAAGCGCCACGGCGGTAATAGCGTACAGGCGGGAATGCCCGATGCTCGAAATGCCCGGTGTGGTGCGGGTGAGGTGGAGTTGGAGCCTCATCCACGAAAGCGGTACGTCAGCGCCGAAGGTTTTCGTTGGCGGGGCAGTGTGGTCGCTTGGGCGGGCGCTCGCGGTCAGAACCAGCGCAATAAGTCCGAGGACAATCGAGGAGAGGCGAACAAACATGGTGGCATCAAATTACAAAAAATTTTTCGGTTCAGATGCTTTTGAGGGCTTCAGCTTCCCAATTTAAAATCGAGCCTGGTTGACCTTGAGGTTTTGAAGCTTGAGATACTCAGGAACCTTGTTACAAGTCTCTCACCGATACCGACCCGGTAAAGCATTGTTGATAAAGAAAATACAGGGCCTGGGTTTAACCCGGGCCCTGTTGCTTTAATCAACAAAAATCGCGAGACACAGGGCTGATCTAAAGGGATCATTTACTTGGCCGCATTAGCATTTATAATCTTGGAGAACCTTTGAAATGAAGTTGGAGAGCTTAGAACGATTATCTTGTTGTTGAATATATGTAACAAAATTATTTTTATGTACCTTATGGAGTTATGCCAAAGCTGAGGCAGGTTTGCAAAAACCGCTGCTTATGGTTATTGTTAATAACGTTTGTTTTTTCTATTTGCGTGAATGGCCAGCAGATATTGCGGCAACCCACTCATCTCGGTAGAATAGGCTCGTTGGAAGGAATGCTGCAGTCGTATCAATCTTCTGACTCGAAATCCCAGACCTCATTTACTACAAGGCAAATAGATAGTAAATCGCAGCTTCAAACACGCCCTGCACGCAATCACAGGCCACTCGGTAACTTTGATTGTATCGATACTTCGTCAAGGTTTTTTATAAAGACAGATAGTGCAACATTCTACACTAATACTGCTGTAAAAACCGCGGATGGTAATCTGCTGATCTTCGGCGTACTCTTATTTTAGTAATGGCGCTTATGTAGAAAAAGGGTTCCTGATGAAAACAGATGCCTATGGTACCGTGTTATGGACTAAGCTATATGACAACCTGCACCACCAGGCATATAGTTATATCAATTATTATAGTGCGATTGAATTGACAGATGGTTCTATTTTGCTCGCTGATTCCACCAACACAAATAATGGTGCTAATATTTCAGCTGATTTTATAGTTACCAAAACTGATAACAGAGGAAATGTGACCTGGAGCAAAACATATACTTCAAGGATCTGGGGAACGGGGTTTAATGACTATTTTGCTGTAGCCCAAATGAAAGAGGATTTAGTGAGTGGGGATCTTTACATTACGGGCCCCAACCGGACCCAAGGGTATAGCATCATTAAATTGAGTCCTGTGGATGGCGCTATAACCTGGAGTAAATTGTACCAACCTCCCTTCCAAGGTTACGATAATATTCCTTTTGGTATTGATATAGGAGCTGTTGAAATACATAGTTTTGGATGTTACCAGGCAAGCGCCGGGTCATACATCAATGCATACCGCATCAATAAAAATACGGGCGACATCATCGATGCAAAGTATTACCAGGTGGGCAATTCTTACATAACGCCTTTAACGTTTTTTGTTCCGGATCCCCTTGTAAAACTAGCCAATGGTAATTATACTTTGAGTGGTTACTTGTGGGGATACAGGCATTATGGTAATGGAGATGACAATGATCTCTATTACCAGTCAGGGGTTGTGCAAATGAACAGTAATCTCGATTTTGTAAATGCTTATTGTTTTAGAAACAGTGTGTACCTCGATTCTTACACTAAAACTACAATTTACCCTGATGGCACTGGAATGTGTCATATGATGGAAGTTCCGCTTACCAATTTTTACGCGCAAACAACTCACGCTATACAGTTTGATAACGGCACTATTTTAAAACAACGAAGAGCGAAACATTCAAATGAAGGGTATCCTAAAGATAACAGGTGGGTGAAATTGCCTGACGGTGGAGAGATCTCTGTTTTAACAGTATACGATAGTATTAATCATACCAGTTCATTGCTATTCACCAAATTGCACCTTACAGATACGGCATCTGATTGCCTTGGACTAGATGAAGATGCCACCTTTACAGAGCCTTACCAAATACAGTTTTTACCAGGCGCACAGTTGGATTCTTCCGGCAGTAATGTATTCCAGCTTCTTCCGGACAGAGTAATAACAGCAGAAGATTATCTTGCTAAGCTACAATTACCTGCCTGTAACCAGGTTGCATTTTGCGACACATTTGCTATGGAGTCGTCTGTTGATAGTATTTGCGTTTTTACTCCGGTAAATATTAAGATTACAAAGCGCCGTGTATGCGGTAGCGAACCAGCCTTCAATTTTGATTCTTCCGTTGTTCAATCTTTTGTGCAAACAAACGATTCGGTGTATACGGTAATATTTAAATCCCCCTGGCGGGGTAAAATCGTTGGTTCAATGAATGGTTGCCGGCTGCTTACAGATTCGGTTCAGATTACCGTGGTTGCTCCTTCGACTAAATTAAGTCTGGGTGCTGATACGGTTCTTTGCCGTGGAAGCCAAATTGTATTGCATGCAGGGAAAGGATTTGAAAGTTACCAGTGGCAGGATGGATCCACAGATTCTACATTGACTGTTACAAAGGCCAGCACTTATTATGTTGCAGCTAAAAATAAATGCTCAGGTACCTTCAGAGATACCATTACGATTTCTTCCTATCCTGTTGCTCCTTTTAGCCTCGGGCCCGATACGGTGCTTTGCGCTGGTAATAAAATTGTAGTGTATGCGCCGGGAGGATACCAAAATTATGTATGGCAAAATGGGTCAATGGACACCTTGTTGACGGTTTCAGAGGCCGGAATCTATTATCTTACTGCCACCAACACCTGTGCAGGTTCTTACACCGATACCATAGTGGTTTTAAACCAGGCAGCTATTCCTTTTGATCTTGGCCCTGACCTGTCTGTTTGTAGCAATGACACGATCTCTATTAAAGCCCCGCCCGGATTTACCAATTACCGCTGGTCGCCTACATATAATATCTCGGGGGTCATTGAGCAAACCGCCATTGTCTTCCCACAGGCAGATACCATCTACAAAGTAACTGCAGAAAAATCACCGGGATGTTTTGTAACTGATTCCATATCGGTAAAGGTAAACGCTGTCCCAGCTATTTATCTTGGGGCTGATACAAGCCTGTGTTTTGGCGATAGTGTTGTACTAAACGCAGGAAGTGGATTTGGCCATTACGAATGGAGTAATGGTAGATTAACGCAACAGGTTACCATTAACAAAAGTGGTAATTATTCTGTAACAGGAACGACAATTTCGGGGTGTAAATCTTATGATACATTAAGCATTGAAAATGTTTGGGCTAACCCTGTTGTCCATTTAGAAGATGATAATAGTTTATGTCAGGGTGCAACGAGGATGCTAATGGCTGGTAATTATTCAACCTATCGTTGGCATGATGGCAGTACCTTACCAACATTCGTTGTCAGTGGTATCGGAACGTTCTATGTAACAGTTGCAGATAGCCATCAGTGCATCGGAAGCGATACTGTTAAGATAATCCGGATGGTGCCCGTTCCGACTGATTTTTTACCTCCCGACAGCGCCATTTGTTCTTTTAGCG
>JAURWD010000203.1 GCA_030655145.1 Ferruginibacter sp. | reverse complement strand
TATATATCCTGGCATTGTACACGAGGAGGTCCGCTGGCTTTTTTTGAGCCTGCAGTATGGTGGTGAAACAAACAAGCAAGAAACAAAGCGTATTCTTCATAAAATGTAAGCATTGATGAATGAAAATATTATAGTGGTACGAAGCAAAATAGTTCTGAAAAGCTTGGAGTAAAAGATCGAAAGCATTCTCTCCTTATCAACGTTTGAACTTTCCAGGATGAGATTTATTAAACCCGGTAGCATCCTGGTAGGCCTTGGCGACTGCAAGAATTGTGGCTTCGTCGAATAGGTTACCAATGAGAGTGATGCTATTAGGCAAACCCCGCTGGTTAAACCCGATTGGGAAAACGACGACCGGGTGGCCGGTGAGGTTCGTTATTTGCAACTGTGATCCCGCAAAGCTCGGCGTGATGATGACATCATAACTTTTCATGAATTCGTGCATGGCCTGTATGAGCGTCGAGCGGTGACGGTTGGCATTGATGTATTCCACTGCAGGAATCACTCTCGCCACCCTGAAAGAATTTGGCCAAAAGTTTTTGTCCTGGCGACGGATCAGGTCGTCGCGGTTGGTCCGTGTTAATTCGTCAAAAGCCGCGGCCGACTCCGCACTCAAAATTGGATCAATGATATTGACCGGGTATAGCAATGAATCTGGAAAAACGATTGGCTCCACCTGTGCGCCCAACTTCCTGAACACGTCAATTACATCCCACTGCTGCGCCGGTTTTTTGATCCGATCAAAATAATTCGACACATAGGCAATCCGTAATTTTTTGAAAGGCGCCACACCGGTATAATTGAAAGATCGTTCCATTGAGCCGGGATCTTTCCCATCGGTTCCTTTCAAATAATAAAACACAACCGCCGCGTCTTCCGCGCTGCGGCAAATTGGTCCAACTTTATCAAGGCTCCAGCAAAGCACCATCGCACCGCTGCGACTGATCGATCCAAAGGTTGGACGTAAGCCCGTAGCACCGCAGGTATGGGAGGGAGATACGATCGAACCGAGAGTTTCGGTTCCGATGGCAAAGGGCAACAAGCCGGCAACCGTTGCCGACGCTGATCCTGCAGAAGACCCACTGGAGCCCTGGCTGATATCCCAGGGATTCCGGGTTTTGCCGCCAAACCAAAGATCGTTGTACGCAAGTTCGCCAAGGGTTAGTTTAGCGCAAAGCACAGCACCCGCTTTTCTTAATTGCTCATATACAAATGCATCCTCGTCAATCACCTGGTCTTTATATGGCACGGATCCCCAGGTTGTTTTATACCCCTTTACGGCGAACAGGTCTTTAAGTCCGTATGGGATACCATGCAAAGGCCCGCGGTAGATTCCCTTTTTGAGATCCGCATCCGCGGCTGCAGCTTGTTGTAAGGCCAGTTCAGGCGTGAGGGTGATGACGCATTCGAGCGTATCGCCCCACTTACGCAAGCGATTGAGGAAAAATTGAGTGAGCGCTACCGAGGTGATTTTTTTTGATTGAAGAAGACCAGCCAATTCCAGCACCGAATAAAATGCAAGTTGGTTGGTGTCCGCTGGAATTTGTACGTTGAGCGGAATGTTCCACTTTATGGCTGACTGTTTTACCGGCACCATGACTCCAGTCGGCACTGGACTGAAAGCAAAAGGAAAGGCCAGTGAGTTCGGAATCGGGCGTTTGTGCATCTCCCGGTAAATGGTCTGGTTGTCTTTAACACCCTCCTGCATGGAATCCAGTTCGGCCGAAGTAAAATTCAGATCGGCTAGAGTTATCGCTTTTGCAATCGCAGTGGTGTCCAACACCTGTTGCCCTATTAAACACGCCGGAAGGAGTGCAAGAAAAAAACAAATAAAATTTCTCATATGCTGGTTTGAAACAAAAAATCATTGGGAAAATCGCCTTCAAAAAAAAATGGTAGTTAGTTCTTGACAGGCATTAACCTAAACACATAGCCGGGGTTTTCGACAGCAATGTAGATGTATCCATCAGGTGCCATACGTACATCTCTCAGGCGACCGATATTTTTAAATAGTAATTCTTCACCGACGATCTTACCATTTTTTATTTTACACCTGTTCAGGTATTTAAAGCGCAGGGAGCCGACAAGCAGGTCGCCCTTCCAGGCTTTGTAACGATCGCCCTGCACAAAGGCCATCCCGCTTGGGCCGATGGATGGTATCCAATAATGGAGCGGTTGCTCCATACCAGCCATGGAAGTGTTTTTCGAAATGATTTGGTTATTGTAGTTTATGCCATAAGTGATGGCAGGCCAGCCGTAATTTTTTCCTCTTCCAATAATATTCACTTCGTCTCCACCCCGTGGCCCATGTTCGTTTGACCAAATTGCCCCGGTTACAGGATGTACCGTTAAGCCTTGCGGGTTGCGGTTACCGTATGAAAATATTGACGACTTTGTCCCCTGTGCATTGGTGAACGGATTATCAGCAGGGATACTACCGTCGTCGCGTATGCGATGAATTTTGCCAAGATCATTCGCCGTTGATTGTGGATTTTCCTTTTCATTACCGCGTTCACCAACGGAGAAATACAAGAAACCGTCACGACCGAAAACCATTCTTGATCCATAATGATGGCGGGTTTTCGAGTATGGCAAGGCTTCAAAAATTACTTGTTGATTCACGAGTGCGGTTCCTTCAAGTTTTGCCCTCATAATGGCCGTGGTTGCAAGCGTTGTATTTCCTTCTTTCTTGGGAGCGGAATACGAAAAGTAAACGAGTTGATTTTCTTTGTAATCGGGATGCAGGATAACATCCATCAACCCTCCCTGCCCGTCGGCGGTAATTGGCGGTAAGCCGGAAACTTCTTCCATTTCTTTCCGGTTGGTAACGCGAAATAATTTTCCTTTTTTCTCGGTGACGAGCAACTCCCCTTTGGGAAGAAATGCCATACCCCAGGGAATGGTTAAGCCCCGAACAACAGTGTCAAGCTTGATGGTGATACCCTCCGAAACAAAAAGATTTTCTCGTACAGGCTCTTTTGCGAAATCGTAGCGCTTCCTGTTCTTTATGCCTTCAATAATATAATCGGCAAGAGCATAAGTTTCTTCATCGTTAAAAGCCGAATCAAAGGCGGGCATTCCTTCATCGTGGTATCCATCCTTAATGCCTTTGAACAGATCTTCCCTGGAACTACCATGTTTCCAACTGCGGTCGACAAAGGCATCCATTTTTTCTCCATGACAACCACCACAAAAACTCCGGTAGTTAGCTGCAACAGCGGCTGTATCGATCACATGCTGGTGAGCGACCTGGGGTGGCAATAGAGACGGCGAAACTGTTCCCGACGCGGGGAATAAAAAATAAGCAAACCCAAGGTTTGCAAGCAGAAAACTAACAACGAAAAGACGGGCCATAGTATTTGTTTAGGAAGTTGAAGCAGGATAGACTGCTACAAATATACTTCCAAAACCGGCCCGCAATTTTGAAAGCTAGGAAGCCTTATTAAAGGTGGTACGCATGGCTTTCATCATCCCTGGTGTTGACCAGGTGCCGGGAACGATCATCCGGCGAATGGTATGTAAAGGATTGAGCGAGTCTCTTTTGGTAGACAATATAAAGGCAAGGTCATAATTACGTGCTTTGATCTCAGGAATGGCCTCGCGGTTCCATAGGCCGAAAGGATACGCAAAATAACGTACAGGCTTGCCAGTGATACCTTCCAGCTTAACGCGTGGACGAATCATCTGCGTGTCCCATTGGGCACCAACATATTTTGTAACCATGTGGTGATCCCAGGTATGGGCAGCAATTTCATTACCACTATCTGAAAGTAATTTTATTTGCTCAGTGCTCATGTAACGAGGGCGGTTAATCGCAATGGTCATTATGAAATACACACCCTTAAATCCATACTTATCTAATTCTTTGGAGCCAATGCTAAATTGCTCTTCATCGGTATCGTCGAAAGTGATCATCACCGGTTTTGCAGGCAGGGATTTGTCATGCACTAAATAATCGTATAGCTGATCAGGCAGGATAGTTTGGTAACCACTGTCTGACAATGCTTTCATCTGGGAGGCAAAAGCAGCCGGCGTAACCGAATAGCTTTTCATGGATTCACTCTGACTACTGCTGAAATTCCGGATGTGATGATAACAGAGCACCGGAACCTCCGGCTTCGCCAGGATTGATGCAAGATTCAGTGCCGTATCCTTTACAACGGGTTTGGCACCAGTGGAATCTTTCTCAATATCCTTTGGCGTTTGTTGAACTGGGTTGGTTGAACAGGCGGTAAAAAAAATGACAAGCAGGGTAAGCAGTCCGGAAGCGTATTGTTTCATGGGTAGAAAGAAAAAATTATTGGTATTGAATGTAAGCGGGTTTAGGAACGAATTTCAGGAGTTCTTCCGGAGTGTACATGCCGGAAGTATTTTTGGTGTCGTTTTTATAAAACAGTTTGAAACCGGTAAACTGAACCGGCTCTTTGTAGATGTAGCGGAGATAGGTTGATCTCTTCAGTATTTTATCGCCGAAGCCATCCATATCCATTACGATCTGTACCTCGGGCACTTTCTTAATTCTCTCAAAGCCAGTTACCATTCCCTGGGTAAAACGGTGAACCACTAATATTTTTGGTGGAAGGTTATTTTTCCGTACAACTTCAGCAAGGAAATCGATGGCGGCATTGATATCCTCTGCATTGAACGTACCAATTTTCGATCCTGGGCGTTCGCCATTTTTCATGGAAAATTCCGGGTCTATCCCAAAATGTACATGTGGAAGCGCAAGATATTTTTCCCAGACAGCTGTCTCGTCTTTTACATTGCTATGTCCTACCTGTATGTCCAGAAAAACAAGCGCATCAATTTCTTTTGCCCAGCTAACAATTGTATCAACCTGGTTTGACGGCATGCGCATCCGGTGTTTGCCATCTTTACCCGGCATTCCCTGGGCGGTGGTTACTACGTAATGAAGCGCAGGAATTGTCTTTGTTGAACTATCCGCGGCTTGCCAGGCTGCAACTTCACCCTGGAGTTTTTTCAACATTTCCGGCTTTGGAATTTCTCCGAGTATGCCCATTCTTTTTGAAAAAAGATTCCCGTAAAAGGCAACAATGCGATTATAAGGCAATAAGGCTCCGGCAAGAGGATACGGCCCTTTAGCTGGCCATTTTCCGGTGGTATCGTTATTACTGATGGCGAGCATGCGCTTATTGTAATCTGCAGTATCTATTGGCTGAACCGAAGCGCGGGCTGCACCTCCGGGAGCTGTTGTATCTGTTTTGGAAGTTGCGCCGGTGGTGTCCGTTGATCCGCCCACTTTAGTGGAAGCGGCATCGCTGCAACCGACTGCAATAAATAGTACCGAAACAGGAACAATCCAGGCTGGAATGATTTGTTTAATTGACTTCATAAAGTGGATCCTTGAATTTTATGGCGCAAAAATAAATGAATAAAGAATCTAAACTGCAAAAACATAATTGCGAACGTAACGCACAAATTGGAGGGATATTTTACGAGGTACGGGTTTGTCGAAAACTTAATCGATGTCCCGGCTTCGAGTTGGTTGATCCCGATGAGCCGGCCGCAGAAACGCACTGCCTGGTTAAGTAAAAATCAATAATCATCTGAATGGCAGAATAATGCGGAGAGCGGAGAATGATGTGGGAAGAAGGAAGGCCAGTGATCACAACCCGACTGCCTTCACCGTGGCAACAGGCTGAAGTGCGGGTGCCTTTTCCGTTTTAAAATATCTCTTCAAATTCGAAATGGGTAATTCAAAAAATTTCCAGGAGAGCCAGGAGATAAGGATCAGCAGCATAAAATTCTCCAGCAAGAAAATTGTATTGCTCTGGTGGTTACCCAGTATTAATTTATTGACCGGTCCCAGTATTTTGTTACTGTGTTCAATAAGGGGAATGTGAAAAAGAAAAATGCCATAACTGATTTTACCAATAAAACTCAGCGTGTTTTCAAGTCCGGTGGTGTATTTAGAGGTCAGGTAATTTCTGCGCACAATGAAGAACAATAAGGTCCAGGTAGTAACAATGGCAATAAAAGTTCGATGAAAAATATACAAATGAGCCTGGTGACCAATTGACCAGATCAAGCAGCCGGTACTGGCAATTGCACAAATGCCGAGCAACTTAAACAGTTTCGGCAGGTAGTTGAATTTAAATAGTTGGAACCAGGCTAATAACGCACCCAGGCCAAGAGCATCAAAACACGTATATGGGAGGGTGAAAGCAAAATCATTCGTCTCAAGAATCACCCGGCTCCCGATACCAATTAATATAAATAAAACGATAGTAGGAAGTAACAATTTTTGGGGAATGAATAGTATGATAAATGGCCAAAAAATGTAAAATTGTTCCTCTACTGCCATCGTCCATAAATGAGGAAGGACGCCCCATGATTGGGTCGCATTTTGATGAAAGTTAGTCGTGTACGTGAGGTAACTGTAATAGTTGGATAGGTTGTCCTGGTTTAAAAAGTGAACGATGATGATTGCCAGGTAATAGATAGCGAAAATTCTCAACCCTCTCCTGATAAAGAAATTTTTAAAAACGGTTAACTTATTTTGATGCGACACTTCAGCGAGCAATCGTTCTGAGATCAAGATTCGTGTAATCAAAAAACCACTGATGGTGAAGAAGATGAAGGGACCCGATATGGCCGTAGATATCTCATAGAACAGGCTGTGCGGCGAGGACCAATGGGTGGTTACAACTGCTAAGATGGCAACAGCTCTCAAAAAATCGATCTGTTTGATATAGCCCATCTTAACTTCCATAATTGACCAGGCGTTTCATAATAACTTAATTGTTGAGGCAAGTTGGCCTATTGGCGATATTGCCCTTGACTTGTATATCAAGGTTTGGCCGGGTTGTGTAGCAGGCGATCGCCCAAAGCCACGCCGGCACCTTATTGCAGTAAACGCATTCGGTAAGCATTCATTGCTGTGTTCCCAAGTTTTTTTATCAGCCGATAATTTACCACGACACCTACAGGCGCGCCGATCACCGGCACCAACTGCGCCATTTTTGCCAGGTCAATATAGTCCCGGTACTCCTGTTGAAAATTTCTCCATTCGAATTGGTTGATGTCATCAGGCAGTTGCTTAGACTTTATATCCCAGTCTTTTAGTTTGCCAAAAATTTTCTTGCGATGCACATCACTTGAAAACGACAGTTCAAAAATATGAAGCAGGTATAGCCGCTCCTTGTAATCATCCACATCGAACCCATACATTGAAGCAATGTCGAACAGCAGTTTTATCTTCAAGCCAATTAATATCGGAAAATCAGCAAGCCCCAGCAGCAACCCACCTGCACCTGTTATTCCACCTTCCACCGCAGCTGTATTCTTATAGAACTCTATCCGCTTTAACACTGTTTCTTCCCGCACTTGCAAAGACGCATTTAATAATGGTGTTGCAGTTGTATGTTTTGCCCCGAATAAAACACCGCGGATCATTTGCTTGATCGTAACGGTTATCGCATTATGCACTTTTTCGGGTATCCAGGAGTTGATCTTTGTCTGAACTTTGCGGGATAAATTATTGAGCAACCCGGGGCGTCTCTCCATTTTCTTTTGCCATTCTTTTAATGCAATCGATACCTCGTTTTCGTAAGCGTCCATGACTAATACTTTTGTGCAGACCTGGTGAAGATGTTATCTGTTCCCACCTGGTTTTGATTAAATATATTTTAATTTTAAATTGAATGTAGCACTCTTCTAGCAATTTGGTTTTTGACATCTCTAAAAAAACAGAACAAACCATTCGTTCATTAAGCTGTTACTAACACATGAATATCCTTATTACCGGTGCCAACGGATATATCGGCCAACGGTTACTCCCCGTACTACTTGAAGAAGGTCACCACCTATACTGCTGTGTGCGAAATCGCAAGCGGTTTGAAAATGAGCACCAGCATGAACATATCAAGGTACTGGAAATTGATCTGCTTGACGAAGGAAGCACTCAGACTTTCCCTACAGAAATCGACGTCGCCTATTTCCTCGTGCATTCCATGGGTAAGGCCGGAAAATTTGAGGAACAGGAGGCGCAGACTGCAAAGCGTTTTCTTCAACTGGTTGAGCCAACCAAATGCAGACAGCTTATTTACCTGAGCGGGATCGTAAATGAAAAAGAGCTTTCTAAACATCTTGAATCCCGGTTGAACGTGGAAAAGATTTTACGTGCCGGTCGTATTCCCACTACGGTGTTGCGTGCGGGGATCATTGTTGGATCTGGCAGTGCATCATTTGAAATTATGCGGGACATCGTGGAAAAATTGCCGGTCATGATCGCTCCAAAATGGCTCAATACTTTGTGCCAGCCAATTGCCATCAGGAACGTGATCCAGTTTCTTTCGGGCGTCATATTGAAAGAAGACACCTTTAACCAGGACTTTGATATTGGCGGCCCGGAAATATTGAGCTACAAAAACATGTTGCTGAAGTTTGCAGAGGTGCGAAAACTAAATCGAAAAATCTTCATCATCCCGGTGATGACCCCTCGCCTTTCTTCCTACTGGCTATATTTTGTGACATCAACCTCCTACCCGCTTGCGGTGAACCTGGTGAACAGCATGAAAGTGAATGTAGTTTGCCGGGAGAATGATCTTGCAGAACGGTTGTCCATTGAATTGCTCCCGTATAAAAGTGCCGTTGAGCTGGCGTTTGAAAAGATTGAACAGCAACTGGTATTGAGCAGTTGGAAGGATGCCTTCAGCAGCAGCGGTACGCGCCAGGAAGTGATGAACAATCTGGAAGTGCCAAAATTCGGTTGTTTCCGGGATTTGAAATGGAGGGAAATCACCGGGGATGTAGATAAAGTATTGTCCAATATCTGGAGCATTGGTGGTGAACGCGGATGGTATTACGGAACCGCATTATGGAAAGTACGGGGCATGATGGACAAATTTTTCGGTGGGGTTGGTCTGCGCCGCGGCAGGACCCATTCAGAACAATTACATAGCGGAGATGCCCTGGATTTTTGGCGGGTGTTAATTGCCGACAAAGAAAACCGGCGTTTACTACTCTTCGCTGAAATGAAAGTTCCTGGCGAAGCCTGGCTTGAATTTAAGATCATGCGCAAAGACAATAAACAATTTCTGCGGCAGACCGCCACCTTCCGCCCCAAAGGAGTTTGGGGACGTCTATACTGGTATTCCGTTTTGCCGTTTCATTATTTTATATTCAACGGAATGATCAGCAACCTTGTCAAAGTAAAAGACATGGTCCGAAAAAAGTAGGAAGCCCCCGCTGATGGGCGGAGGCTTTTTTATAGTTTAACCCGGCCCTGCCGGAGTTTTGTGGGTAATAATGGCTTCAGAGATTTGGATAATAAAGGTTTCGAAGGCGGTACAAAGATGCCTGGATGCATGCACACAGCCTGTAGTTCAATTCCACCCACCCGTGTAGAAAAATTACTACATGACGACATTCAGCTTTTAAAAAACCTGTTCAATCACCACTCTCTTCTTATTAAAAACAACTTCGTCACCAGCTTTTTTGCCCACCAACAATCGGCCCATTGGTGCGAATGGCGATAGCACCAGGATAGTCGACTCTTCAAATTGAAATTTACCCAGGCCGGCGGCCAGGAAAAAAATATCCTGCCCACAAACCACGACAGCACCTTTAGCAGCCTCTAAATTTACCTGGCTACAATTTGTTTCCATCAATAATGCCAGCTCCTGGCGGGTTTGGGCCAGTTGTTTCGCATACATATCCTTTTCCAGGTGGCTCATGGCACGACTGGTCTCATATTTATCACCCGCACTACTTTTCTCCACGCTGTTTGCTGCTAATTGCGCATTCTCAACCTGGGCCGCGGTATACTCCATTCTTTCCCTGATTATAGCAAGACAAGCATTCAGCAGGCGCTTTTTAAAATTAATCTTTTCTGTATCCGGTCTTGTTGTAAAATCTAAACTCATATCATGTCATTCAATGAAAACCAATTACTGTTTCACATTTTCCCCGAAGCGACAAAACCCAGGTCTGTACAATGAATTGCAGCAATCGACGTTAAAATAGTTTACACACTATCCTAATGTTATTTAATATGAAAAACCTTTTAACCAGGGCCATTGCTCTTGCCTGTATGTTTTTTATCGTCAGCGACACAGTTCTTGCTCAAAAGAAAAAGTCGCTTAGTAAACCAAGCATTTCCAAAAGAACTAAAAATTCGGGTAATCCTGATGCCGACGATGCCATCAGGAACGAAATAAAATTTTCAAGCAATGGCTTCCAGGTGTCAGAAGCTTACCTGGTCTTTGATGATGAAACCCCCGTTCCTCAAGGCAACAAGATCAATCTCAACCAGAACGTCAATTTGCTCCTGATCGTCGACAGTGGCTGGAACGAAATTGAAGGCCGCGTTTATCCCGGTAGCCAGCAGGTTGTAAAATCGATCAGCGGTGAAGAGATTCTTATCACGGAGGATTTTTTTAGCGCATTTGACGAAACCGGTGTTGCGGGTAATGATGCCCGTTATATCACCCTCAATACCATGATCCCGGAAATTAAAGACAAGCGTAAACCGCTGGTAGTGAGTTTTCGCATATGGGATAAAAAAGGTGCGGGCGAAATTAAAGGAACCTATAAACTGTATGTGAAGTAGGATTTAAAGATACCTTACAATAACATGCGTTGTGTGCGACCGATCAATGTCCCGTTTTGATAAACCTGCATCACATAAGTGCCTGCCTGGAACTCGTCGCCTGCAATTGAGAATGCCAGTTTTTTATTGTCGCCTTTTTTATAATCAACGTTGAATTTTCGACTGTAAATTTTTTTGCCTTCTGCTGTTGCAAATGATCCAACATCCCAGGTGGATCCCTGGAAAACTTTTCCATTGGGCTGTACAATCACCAACATTACTTCTGAGTCTTTAGTAGATTGGGAATGATGTAATGAAAACGAGCCGGCCCATTTATCAGCCAGTTTTGCGTCCCGCGTTTCCTGTTGCTTTTTAACTTCATCAGTCGTGATCGCCACAAAATTCAAATCGCTAACGGAAAAATTTTCTAAGCGGTTGTGCCGCAACCTCGTGATGACTGGCCGGGGCGACTTTGCAACTTCCTGCGGGATAATGTTCGTTTCCTGCTTTTTCAATTGAGCAATCACCTGCACCAATCTTTTATTCTCCGCTTCAATGTCCCTGTTTACAAATTGCATCGACGACAATTTTGACTGAAGCTCTTTAATTTTCAAGCCTGCGGTTTCGAGGTCTGGATGTATATTTTCTTTTTTCAGGATGGAAGCGATCTCTTCTCTCAACCGGTAAAAATCATTGATCCGCGATTCGAAATCCGTATTGACCGAATCCGCTTTTATAAAAGTTGTGTCAAGTCGATTGCCGAGGTTTTGAAGCTCAACGGTGTAGCGTTGATACAAAGAATCCCGGGAAGAAGAAGCGATGATGATATCGTTTTTAGCACTCAGTTCGAGGACTGGTTTGTAGGTGGGTGTTCTATAATAAAAATGATAAACCACCGTACCAAGCAGCGACACTGCCAGCAGGAGCAGCAAGGACAAAAGAAACAGCAAGGAGGTTTTGAAATCCTTCATCTATAAACGGTACCAGTATTTCTAAAAGGTGGGAAAAAAATTATTTTACTTGTTCATCTACGTACGCCGAGATCCAACCCACCTGCCCATTCTTTACGAGGTAAAATTGTTTCTTCTCATAGATGCCTTCAAACTGGCGCATGATCTTCAACAACAAACCCGTGCCTGCCAGCAAAGAACGCTGATCAAATACCTGGTGCACCCTTTTTACTTCTTTACCGATCATCACTTTGTCCAAAGATTTATCTGCGATGCTTTTTACCAGTGCATCCGGCGACAAAGAATTGTAGCGTGAGAACAACATTTCGTACAAGCGTTCCACTTCGGGATAAGTAACCGGCACAACCGCATTGTCAATTAATTCTGGATATAATAAAGTAGCTACTGACCAGCTGATGCCTCCGCTAAAAGCTATGTAGTCACTCATCGCGTAGGCGCCACTTTCATTTACAGCATATACCACTTCTGTGTTAGCTGCGCCGGCTAAAACGCGATAAAGTTGCTTGTTAAAATTGGCAAGACTCTTGTCTTCTTCGCATCTTTTTTCAGTGGCGTTGGTGGTACTTTTTGTACCCCAGTTGAGTTGAAATAATTTCAGGTCTTTCGTATTTCCATTTGGGAAATATCCTCCCTTACTGTTACCACTTCCAATGTCAATTAAGAATGTGGTGTATCGACGTGCGTCGGGAACAATGCCGAGATGGCTTAACCGTGCTTCCTCCTTAATGTCAATCACGGAGAGGCGACGGGCAGGATCATTGGCCCTTACTGAAAAGGAATCTGAAAGCGTCGTGATCCAATCTGCTTTTGCTTCTTTGTCGGCCTGCATTTTTACGCCGCTGCTAACCGCGGTAAAGATATGTTCAGCCGGAATATTGTATTGATTCAAAGCTATTTCGAACAGGTAATGCAAGGCATCCAGGGTTTGTTGAAACGTTGAGGCGGAGAACGTGATGAAGTCGGTGTTGACTGAAGAATCTTTGAGGGGATTGACCGCGCCGGTCTTCTGCGCATTTTTACCGATTTCCAGTACGGACATTTTCACGCCCTTCGATCCAACCTCTATACCGGCGAAAACAGCGGAGTTTTTAAATTTCAGGTTAAATTTTCCTTGGGCAAAAAGGGAAGAAAATGATAAGAGCAGAAGGAAAACCAGGAGGGATGGTTTTCGTACATAAACTTGGTGCATGCTGGCTGGGTGGTTTTAGGTTTTAAAAGTAGCGAAATTGAAGGTAGCCCTTGGGCGATTACGTGTCTTGTGAAAAAAATGTGACTAATCTGGATGCTGGCAGCACACTAAAAGCAAGGGCAAAATGATATTTCAAAATTCGAAAAACTTCCACTTTAGGGAAATAATTTCTCGAAAAGAGAGCGGTTTTAATTGGCTGAACAAATTTGATATTGATAACCAATCATTTATGGATTGGCATTATTTAGGAACTTTAAATTAAAGAGGAGAATGAAGCGGTATTAAAAAAGGTTATTATAACTAATTATAAGGTCTCAGTGTTAATTTTTAGAGAGTCGTTAAGATGGATTGGATCACCATTTTAACGGCTTTTTTGTTTGTGGTAACCCAACAAAACATCTAGGTTATTTTTTTACTTAAAAATGGAATACCAGTCCCAACTTTGGAATTATGGCCACGGGAACAACATCTAACTACTTCAAAATCAATCAGTTAATGTTTGGCATAATTTAGGAAACATGAAGAATGAAGCAGCGATAGAGCGGGGGAACAAAAAGATTTTTACAACTTATTATAGGGTTTTCAGTGTTAAGTTTTCGAGAGTCGTTAAAATGGATTGGATCACCATTTTAACGGCTTTTTTGTTTGCGTAATCTTTGCACACTTACTTTCTCCCTTGTCTTATGATGGACCAACGGAATTGTTCAACCTGGACTGAACTTAATCATAATTGCATACGCTTGATGCACCAGGCAGATTGCGTCAGTTTTGAACCTATCGACTTGAAGCAAGCTGGCGAGTCATAACGCACCCAGCTTTTCGTTTGTAAAAGACCGACACTGAAGGGATGTAGTTTTGAATGTTCTTTTTGTGCTCCTCTCCTGAGCTTCTCAAATTGTCTCAAAAATAGAATTCACGTCTGCTATTAGGAACAATACCTACCTGCAACAATCCTAAGTGGCTACTAATCAATATCTTAAGGTATTGGCATAGTTTAGGAACATAAAGAATGAAGCAGCGATAGAGCAGGGAAACAAAAAGATTTTTACAACTTATTATAGGGTTCTCAGTGTTAAGTTTTCGAGAGTCGTTAAGATGGATTGGATCACCATTTTAACGGCTTTTTTGTTTGTGGTAACCCAACAAAACATCTAGCTTATTTTTTTCCTTAAAAATGGAATACCAGTCCCAACTTTGGAATTATGGCCATGGGAACAACACCTAACTACTTTAAAATCAATCAGTTAAGATTTGGCATAATTTAGGAAACATGAAGAATGAAGCAGTGATAGAGCGGGGAAACAAAAAGATTTTTACAACTTATTATAGGGTTCTCAGTGTCAAGTTTTCGAGAGTCGTTAAAGTGGATTGGATCACCATTTTAACGGCTTTTTCGTTTTTGGTAACCCAGGTGCTTAAAACTCCCCGCTGGAACCGGCTCCTCCAAAATTTCCACCGCCAAACCGGGCAGGATCCGCCGGAGCAACCACGGGTGAAAATGTTTCAGCAATCACCAGTGATTCCAATTGAGCACCCTCTTCTTCTTCGGTTTCTTTGTACACAAACCCAAATCTTGGTGTTGAGAGGAATTTGATCAAGCCATAAGCCGTCGCAAGCAAAAGCAAGCCCAACAACGTAATGAGGACTTCAACCGAAGCGATGAATAAATAATATTTCAAGGTTACGAGCGAAACAGCAACCAGTAGTAAACCGGTACGGATCAACAGCCGGTCTTTTTGTTTAATTCCAACACCGAGGTAGATGAGTGGCAACATGCAGGTCACGGTCCAAAAGATCCAACCAAAAGGCAGCGGCGCACCTTCAACTAAATTAAGCTGGAATAAACCGATGCTTAATTCCCTTACAACAAAATAGTTTCCGGCAACGTAACAAATGACAAGAGAAAGAACAGCTACTACATCAAGATTAGCTGAATAAAGCTTTGTAGCTTCCACATGACGAAGCCGTTTTGTGCCGAAATAAAGCAGCAAAGCCACGACCATACATACAAACGGTAGAATCGCCCTGAAAAAAGCTCCATAACTACCGAAAAGGTAAAAGATCGCCCCAAAAAAAGATAGCACAGCAACTGCCGTCATCACCCTGTCGGTGAATCGCAAGGTTGCGCCAACGGCAATTACAAGAATCAGCAAACAGTTCTGTAAAGGAGTTGGGTCGGTCAATATGTAGAGTCCACCTGAGATAAAAGAAGCTGCGAGCCATAAAAGGGCGTCGTCGCCGCCAGACTTAAAATGCTGCTTGGTTCGGATAAGGTATTCCAGGGCACCATAACTAACCAGTCCAAAAAAAATGGCTATCGCTGCTAAACCTTTTTCTAATGAGGCCATTACAAAAAGACTGATAAATCCATACGAAAACAAGCAGATCACCAGGGTCAGCAGGAAGAGTCCGATGCGAATAAAGGTATTCGGCGTGTAAAACCCTATCGTTAATTTCTGTCGGATGGCCTGGGTCTCTTCGGGTGTAATCAGGCGTTCTTTGCCCGCGGCGTCTACGGATTCAATCGCCTGGATATTCTTCAGCCATTCATTGTTATAGGCGATCATAAAGCTTTCAATTTTTTGTGTGACATGATAAGGAATACCAACATTCCAATTGCCGAGCCGATGAAGTATAGGAACCCGAGGTAGATGCCCGCATCACTGCCACCCAGGCTAATCAATTGCACAAACACATAACTAAAAGAAATGTACGCGTAAAACGCGATGACTAACAAGAGGTAAAATGATTTATCCCTGGTGGCTTTCAGGTAGTACACATAACAGATGCCTGCTATCAACAGGAACCAAACCAGCGAGATACCCGAATAATAAAACATTGCCGCCAGGCAGGAAATCAGCAGCAGGTGCAAACCGAAATTTGTATAGGTAAATTCAAAGTGCGCCTTGAATTTTCTTTTCGCTGTAAGCCAGGCCACCAACAACAATAAACTTCCAAGAAACAGGCCCGTATAAATGATGCGCAGGTTATTAAAATCGTTTGCTTCCAATACATGAAGTGGTGTGATCGTGAGGCCCAGCCAGCCGGCGAAGCTGGTGACAGCCATACTCAACACACCCAGGTGATCGAAGTAATAGGCGGAAAAAAAAAGTATAATGGTAGGAAAAAAAGTTGCCAGCCCGTATCGATTGCCAAATACCTGGTATTGAAACTGGAGGTAAGCCACAAAGGTGATGAAGGTGCAGCAGCCGAGTAAAAGGATGTAGTCAAACCATGCATTGGGTGAACTCACTTTCGCAAAAGAGAAGGGTTTTTTATTCCGGTTACAATAATAGAAACTGCCCGCACAAACCAACGCGAGGAACAAAAGAATTACCTGGTGGCCGATGGTATCAATATTCTTATAAACAAGTATACCAAGGCCAGAACTCAACAGTAAAACCCCGAGGTAAAGTAGGGTCTTTAATTCCCAATGTACTGAGAGCTGCCGGCTGTTGCCCGCGGCTAATATTTTTTCATAGGAGGCGGTTGAAATAGCGCCCTCCTCGTGTAGCCTGTGAAAGTGCTTCATCTCCATAAGCGATAATAATTTCTTAAAACTAATCAAATATTATCACGGTTGTACATATGTATGTATGCAGCTTCGCTGAGTGATATTGCAGCTGGATACCCGGTACGTCTGTTTGATTAAGAATGTTTTGATGAGATTTTTTGCAGGCTAAAAAGAGACTACCCCGTTTTTTACGGCATACAAAGCGAGGCCTACCCTACTCTTGACGTTCAGTTTATCAAAAAGCGAATCCCGGTAATTGTCTATGATGCGGGGTGTAAGTTTCATCTCCATCGCGATTTCCTTGTAGGTTAATTCACTGCAGGCGTATTTGATGAATTTGATCTCTTTATCGGTGAGGAGTGATTTATCGACTGAGTGATGATTGTCGTTTGATTTTTCAAATAGGGAACCAAGTTTTGCAGTAGTTTGATGAGAATAGAAATAACCATCACTGGCAACTGAAACCAGGGCGATCTTCAGATCTGTTGGGTGAATATCTTTTTTGAGAAAGGCTCTAACGCCCACTTGCAACAAGCGTATCAAGGCGATCTCCGAATCATACATCGTCAATACCACGATCCTTATTTGTGGGTGATTCATTTTGAGCCAGGCCGCTGTTTCAAAACCATCCATTTTAGGCATCGCCAGGTCAAGCACCACCATGTCCGGAACTGTCCCCGACTGTATCTCTTTTACCACTTCTGTTCCATCGGCTGCAACCTTGATCACCGTAAACTCCGGGAATGTATTAATGAGATTGACAAGAGCATCGCGAAGTAAAATGTGATCGTCAGCAAGAATAATCGTTTTATGCATAAACAGGTGGTTTTGAAGGAATTTCTATGTAAAGTTGGGTGCCTGCATGATTGCTGATGATAGAACAGGTCCCTTTAAGTTCGGCACACCTGTTCTGGATATTGATCAACCCCAGGCCACGACTGATATCGCTCGAAGCAAAGCCATTTCCATTGTCTTGTATGGCTAACTTAAAATAAGTCGCGTAATAATACAGGTGGATGGATATCAACGTAGCATTGGCATGTTTAATAATGTTTTGCAACGATTCCTGTACGATGCGATATAACAAAATTTCATTAGGCCCTTCCAGGAACACAACATAACCACTTATATCATACGTTATTTTATAGGCCTGTGAATTATTTAATTTCCTTACCTCCGCTTCGACTGCTTTTACAAGTCCATTGTGGACCATTATATCGGAGTTGATGGCTTCCGAAACCAGGACCAGGTCCTTCATAGCCAGGCGAATCACCCCAATGGAATTATTTACCTGCACCCCCGACTCTACCGGGTCTTCAAATGCCTGCATGTTCAAGATCAGTTTGGCCAGGGATAAATTTTGCCCGATGTTGTCGTGTACTTCCCGCGAGATCATCTGGGACGTGTATTCCTGCATGTCAAGTTGCGCCTTTAACACAGCCCGTTCATGCGAGTTCCGCATCCCGAAAATATCCTTATAAAATTTCAATCGCCGTGCTTTATAGCGACCTGACATGTAGTTGATAAAAAAACAAAACATGCAGATCAAAAAAACCATTACTGTATAAAATATCTCGGGATATTCCTGGAAAAGCTCTAGCATTTTTTTCATTACGTGGAGGATGGGCAACAATAGATTTAAGCAGGATGTTGGTTTTTGGCAATATTGACTGACTGGAAGTAGATTGCCAGACAATGATATCGAAAAAAGACAATAACTCAGGAAGAATAACCCTCAAGAATTCGGTTGTTTTTCTTCTTGAAATTGAAGGTGATTCCCCTTCAATACAGCAATTGCGTAAGGATTAACATCACGCCTTACGGAGATTCAAGCGATTTAGATACCTTCGTATCCGAATGCTTCCCGATTACCCACATAAACGATTTTTCGATAAACGCTGCAGTTATACTCTGCTGTTGCTAGCGCTTGCTATGGATGCCGCTGATTAATATTTTCCGTTTTTATTTAATCACTTATTTAATGCATCATCATGGATACCATTCACCAGGCAGCGACTACTGTTGCACCTTCAACCGTTGATTTTCTTCCCTTACTTGGAACTGACTATGTAGAATTCTATGTAGGAAATGCCAAACAAGCGGCACATTTTTATAAAACTGCTTTTGGCTTTCAATCCCTCGCTTATGCCGGTCCCGAAACCGGGCAAAAAGACAAAGTGAGTTATGTGCTCCGCCAGAATAAGCTAACATTCGTATTGACCACTGCGCTACGTCCGGGGAATTTAATCGCGGATCATGTGGAACAACATGGTGACGGCGTGAAACACCTCGCGTTAAAAGTGAAAGATGCGACTGCCGCCTGGCAGGAGACGACCAGTCGGGGTGCGAAATCATTCATGGAACCAACTAAACTGACGGATGAAAATGGGACAGTTATTGTAAGCGGAATCCATACTTATGGAGAAACGATTCACCTGTTCATCGAACGCGAAGAGTATGCAGGGATCTTTATGCCGGGGTTTGTTGAATGGAAATCAAATTATAATCCCGCGGAAACTGGCCTTCTCTATGTAGACCATTGCGTGGGTAATGTTGGCTGGAACCAGATGAATCCCTGGGTAAAATTTTACGAGGATGTGATGGGCTTCCGCAACATTCTTACGTTTGATGACAATGATATATCAACCGAATACTCGGCGCTGATGAGTAAGGTAATGAGCAATGGGAATGGCTATGTGAAGTTCCCCATCAACGAACCGGCCGAAGGCAAAAAGAAAAGCCAGGTAGAGGAGTACCTTGACTACTACAATGGCGAAGGCGTACAACACGTTGCCATTGCGACGGCAGATATCGTGCGGACCGTATCTGATTTACAAAGCCGGGGTATTGAATTTTTAACAATTCCCGCCTCCTACTATGACCATATCCTGGACCGGGTTGGTACGATTGACGAAGACCTTGAACCACTGCAGCGTCTTGGTATTTTGATTGACCATGATGAGGAAGGTTACCTCCTTCAAATTTTTAGCAAACCCCTGCAGGACCGACCAACCCTGTTTTTTGAGATCATTCAGCGCAAAGGCGCGAAAAGTTTCGGTAAAGGAAATTTTAAAGCATTATTTGAAGCGCTGGAAAAAGAACAGGAACGCCGCGGTAACCTTTAATGCCCATGTTAATTAGTGGAGGAAAATTTAACAGCATCTTCATGCAGCATACTGGACAAGAGGGATATTTTTGCAAGAGGGTAAAGACGTAAGTAAATAAAAAAGTTATTTTTGCGTTCATACACCTAATAATCCCTCTTTTTTTAATGAAGCGCAACTCAATCAACTATATATCTATAGTGCTGCTCGCATTTTTTGCAAGCCTGCATGGTTATTCTCAGACCGCTTTTATCAGTTATCCAAAGTCAACCGGCAAACATGCTGAAACTTTTTCGCGTGTGGAAGATTCCCTTCGGAAACAATTTGAGGATAAAAAATTGCAATGGCCGCCCGAGCAGATGTACCTGCGCAGCTTTAAGTTCGATCGTCAACTGGAAGTTTGGGTGAAAGAAACCGGAAACGGCCCGTTCAAATTTTTCAAGACCTATAAAGTCTGCATGCAAAGTGGGACGATGGGTCCAAAACGAATGGAAGGCGATTACCAGGTGCCAGAAGGCTTTTACTACATTAATGAATTCAATCCCAATAGCAACTATCACCTGGCCCTTGGCCTGAATTACCCGAATGCTTCGGATCGTTTATTGAGTGATTCACTTCGGCCCGGCAACAGCATTTACATTCATGGCAGTTGCGTATCAACCGGCTGTATCGCCATCAGTGATGCACCTATTGAAGAACTTTACCTGTTGGCTTCACAGGTTAAAGACCAGGGCCAGGATTTTATACCGGTCCACGTATTCCCGGTGAAGTATAACATCAAAAAATCTTTCGACTATTTAGCCCAGGCAACAAAAGAAAACCAGCCTCTCCAACAATTTGCCGTCACTCTTAAAGGCGCTTTCGATCACTTCGAATCAAAAAAGCAATTGCCCATTATTCTTGTAAATAAGAGAGGGGAATACATTGTAAACTAAGTTTCGTAAACCAGGGACTTATCCCACATCAGCTTCTATTCCCGTTGTTTACGGCCGGTCCAATTCTCATCACAGTTTACACAGAACACCAAGCTAACGGTCACTGATATGCGCTCAAACATTGAACGCAACACGGCAACCATTGATTGAACAATTGTGCGCGGGCTGATAAAAAATCAAGGCAACTATTGGTTGATGATTTTTTGCCGCATTTTTCGCAGGAAAAAAAAAGCGACTTCGATATGTTTCGAACTTAGGGAAAGAAACGAAGAGCAATACTGAAAGGTTGACAAGATGAATCCAGGGAACTAATTCCTGATAAGAATCTGAACCGTGTCCTTGTTCTGCTGACTGAGCAACTGCCCACGACCGGCGGTCAACTTTTCAACGATCTCATCCGTATAATGTCGAATGGTAAGCAGGGTGCAATTCTTCTCCACCTGTACTTCAAACAGGTCACTGGCTGCAAGTGCCAGCTTTTCAATTTTCTCCGGTTTATCATCGAGGCAACACAAGAGCGTGATGGCACCATTGAGGGAAAGGTTCGGTCGTATGCGTGCATCAGCAAACAGCTCATGCAACTTGCCGATCAGCGTATCTTCTACAAAAGAAAAATCGCGGGATTCGAGTTGCAACAAAACCTGGTTTTCTTTTAATACAATGATCGGGGGAAGATTGGTTACGGGTTCATCACTGATAATGGTACCTGGCAGCGCCGGTTTTAAGAAACAGCGCACGTGCAAAGGGATACTTTTATTTTGCAGTGGCTTGATGGTTTTCGGATGAATCACCTGAGCTCCGTAATACGCCATCTCGATCACTTCCCGGAAACTTAGCTTACTGATAAATTGCGCATCAGGAAATAATTTCGGATCAGCATTCATCACTCCTTCCACATCTTTCCAGATGGTTTGTGTTTCCGCGTCGAGCATATTGGCAAAAATGGCGGCCGTAAAATCACTTCCCTCCCGCCCCAGCGTGGTACTTTCGTTTTCATCGGTTGAGCCAATAAATCCTTGCGTAATCACCAGGTCTGCCTGGTCGAATAAAGGAACGATGCTTTCAGTAACCCTACCTTGTGTAAATTCCCAATCAATGGTAGCATCGCGGAAATTATCATCCGTGCGAAAAATATCCCGTACATCGATCCAATTATTTTTAATCCCCGTAATGTTCAGGTAGCTACTAACAATAGAGGTACTCAGCAATTCGCCAATGCATACGATCTGGTCGTAGTAGTAATCATATGGTCGAACAGGGCGGTCATGCAACAGCCATTCTACTTCGGTGAAAAGATCATTGATGCCGATCTCGCGGTAAGATTCTGCTGGTAAGCCAGTCAGTTCGCTATAAACATTTATGTGCAGGGACTTTATTTTTTCAAAGCCTTCAAGTGCAGCTTCGCGGTCGCCCGCGTAAAAAAGGTTCACGACATTTTCCAGCTCGTTCGTTACCTTACCCATGGCTGAAATGATGATCAATATCTTTTCGTTTTTAAACTCCGAGATAATTTTTGCGACATTTTTTATCCGTTCAACACTGTTAATACTCGCGCCACCAAACTTGAAAACCTTCATCAATATCTTTTTAAATTTTAAGCATCTTTTCTACCTGTTTTTCCTACGCTCACATATAGCGCGAAACGCCGGCAGGTTTGATTAATCTTACTACATTTGAAGCGCAAATCTAAAATCTAAATTCTGCAATCTGAAAATTAACTATGACCATTAACCGTAGAGTACAAACGCTGGATGAGTTTACCATTCAACAGTTAAGAAATTTTCCGAACGCCACCGGCGAATTATCAGGCTTGCTCCGTGATATGGGCCTTGCTGCCAAACGTGTAAATGTAGAAGTGAATAAGGCGGGGCTCATCGATATCCTTGGTGATGCAGGCAGTGTAAATGTGCAGGGTGAAGAAGTGAAGAAGCTCGACGTATTTGCCAACAACCAGTTTGTTGGCGTGCTGCGCCATGGCATCAGTTGCGCGGGCATTGGAAGCGAGGAACTGGACGACATTTTAGTTTTTGATGATGAGATAAGTAACAACAGCAAATACGTCTGTCTTTTTGATCCGCTGGATGGTAGTGCGAACATTGATGTGAATGTTTCCATCGGCACCATCTTTAGTGTGTTCAGGCGGGTTACACCTGTGGGCACCCCGGTGACGCTGGCTGATTTCTTGCAACCCGGCATTAAGCAAGTCGCCGCCGGTTATGTTATTTACGGTTCGTCTACGATACTTGTTTATGCAACCCGCCGTGGCGTGAATGGTTTTACGCTCGATCCTTCTATCGGTGAATGGACGCTTAGTCACCCTGATATAAAATGCCCGCCCGCTGGAAAGATCTATTCCGTGAATCATGGCAATTTTTTCCAGTATGAAGAAGGCGTTCGTAAATACATAAATGTTTGCCAGCAAAAAGAAGCCAGCGAGGGCGGACCTTATACGCAACGATATATTGGAAGTATGGTGAGTGATGTTCACCGCAACCTGATCAAGGGAGGCATTTTCATGTACCCGGCACTGAAAGATAAACCGGGAGGCAAACTGAGGTTGCTGTACGAATGCAGTCCTTTTGCATTTATAGTTGAAGTTGCAGGTGGCCTTGCCACAGACGGTAAGCAACGCATCCTCGACATTCAACCGACCCACGTACATCAACGTACGCCCTTATACATTGGAAGCAAGTTGATGATGGAAGAACTCAATAGCTATATCAACCCTGATCAATCATAAGTGCATCAATTAAATTTCATTTCGAATTAATAGCAGTGGGATCATAAAAGACTCCTGGCCACCATGGTAGACATCATAAATTTCGATCAGGCCTACGCGGCAGCTTTTAAGTCCCTGAACCTTGAATGGCTTGATCAATATAACCTGACCGAAGAGCACGATCTGCTTATGCTCGACAATCCCGGGAAGCAGATCATACAACCAGGTGGATTTATTTTTCTTGCCATTGCCGACGATTCACTGGTAGGTACCGCTGCGTTGATCAAAGAGACTGACGGGGTATTTGAACTGGCAAAGATGGTCGTTGCGCCAGCCTTCCGCGGAAAAGGCATTAGTAAATTATTACTGGAAAAATGCCTGGAAACCGCCAGATCCAGCGGGGCGAAAAAGGTGATCCTGCTTTCCAACAGCCAGTTGAAAAACGCCCTTTCCCTTTATGAAAAATCCGGCTTCGAATATATCCCGGTTACCGATTCACACTATGCCACTGCTGACATTATGATGCAGATTTTCCTATAATCTTCGTTAAAAGGAAACGAAACCAACGAAAAGAACCGCCAGTGCCGTAATTTCGGCCGTTTAAAACCCGTTTCTCATATGCAGAACAAGATCATTTCCGTTACGAACCTAAAGAAGAATTACGGAAATTTTGAAGCAGTAAAAGGCATCTCATTTGATGTGTATGAGGGAGAGATATTTGGACTGCTTGGCCCGAATGGCGCCGGAAAATCGACTACCCTTGAGATCATTGAAACCCTGCGTGACAAAACCAGCGGAGAAGTGATCGTTGATGGATTAAACCTCGATACCGAGCCGGGCAGTATCAAAAAGATCATCGGCGTACAACTCCAGACTTCCGGGTTTTACCCGGGTTTAAATCTTCTTGAACTCATTGAACTTTTCGCAGGGTTGTACAACCGTTCGGTGGATGCCATGGAACTGCTGAGATTGGTGAACCTCGCGGACAAGGCAAAGAACAAATACAAAGAAATGAGTGGAGGCCAAAAGCAACGGTTTTCCATCGCGACCACCCTTATCAACCAGCCAAAGATCGTTTTCCTCGACGAGCCTACGACTGGACTGGATCCACAGGCCCGGCGCAATCTTTGGGACCTGATCCGAGATATCCGTTCAAAAGGAACGACCGTAATTATCACCACGCATTACATGGATGAAGCCGAACAATTATGTGATCGGATCGCCATTATGGATGAAGGCAGGATTATTGCTTTAGCATCACCCGATAAGATGATCGACGACCTGGTGGCAGGTGGGTTTGAAAGACCGAAGCAAGTGAAAGCTGCTAACCTGGAGGATGTGTTTATCAACCTCACAGGGAAGGAAATGAGAGAAGCATAAACATCAATTATATAAATCAAATAAAGTACACAAATGAAGCAGTTTTTTTTAGCAGTGGGTTTGGCAGTGTTGACAAGCAGCGCTGTAGATGCACAAACAAAAAGTAAAAAAGTAACGAGCACCGGTAAGGCCGCAGTAACAAAACCGATGGCTCCTATCCTCAAAAATTCAATTGATTCTTTTAGCTATGCGCTTGGAATGAATATCGCTAATAACCTGAAACAACAAGGCATCGAAAAGATCAGCAACGCGGCCCTGCAAAAAGCCCTGGACGACATTTTTGGAAAAAGGAAATCGTTGTTAGATGAGCAACAAGCCAATATGTGCATCCAGCAGCAATTACAGGTTAACATGTCGAAAAAGAATGAAGTTGTTCGTTCCAAAGGCAACGCTTTCCTCGAGGCAAATAAAAAACGTGCAGGTGTAATTACGACCGCGAGCGGGCTGCAATATGAAGTGATCATGAAGGGTGATGCTTCTTCAGCAACACCTAAAATTCAGGATACAGTAATCGCACATTATAAAGGAACCCTTATCGACGGAAAGCCTTTCGACAATTCTTATGACAGGGGCGAGCCGTTGACAATTGCCGTAGGTGGCGTGATCAGGGGTTGGACCGAAGTATTGCAACTCATGCACATCGGCGACAAATTCAAAGTGTTCATTCCAAGTGAATTGGGATATGGGGACAGGGGCGCTGGCGCGGACATACCTGGCGGATCAGCCCTTATTTTTGACATGGAATTACTGGGCATCAAACCTGGTGCTGCAGACCCTGCGAAATAAATAAAATTGCATTTACGATTACTAACTTTAGAAAAACATCATGGACGACCTTCGCTACCCGATCGGTAAATATGTACCACAGCCATTTTCAGAAAAGCAATTGGAAGAATGGCTGATCGACATCAAAAATTTACCGCAACACCTGGAGAATGCCGTAGTGAACCTCGATGAGGCACAGGTTAATACACCGTATCGCCCCGACGGCTGGTCGGTTAAGCAAGTGGTGCATCATGTTGCAGATAGCCACATGAATGCCTTCATCCGCTTCAAGCTTGGCCTTACAGAAGATAATCCGACTATCAAACCTTATGATGAAGCCGCGTGGGCTAATCTAAAGGATACGGAAAATCTGCCCTTCAATTTATCGCTCACCATTTTGCATGCACTACATGTTCGCCTGGTAGAGTTGCTAAAAAATATTTCCGGTAATCAATGGAACCGGACTGTCTTTCATCCCGAACATAAAAAAGAAATGACCTTGTGGCATTTGGTCGGCATGTATGCCTGGCACGGCCGCCATCATACGGCTCACATTACTTCGTTACGGGAAAGAATGAAATGGTAACCTTCTTAAACGGGAAAGCAATGCTTCCCGTTTTTACTTTTAATCAAGTTCCACATGAATTGGAAAAAGCTCTCATCTGAATACATCTCGAAACATCCATATTTCACTGCCCGCAAAGACCGGTGTGAAATGCCCGATGGAACCATCGTTCCCGCGTATTACCTGGTCGAACTTCCGCCCTCTGTTTGTGCATTGGGCATAACCGAAGAAGGAAAAGTGCTGATTGCAAAACAATACCGGCACCCGATTGAAGAGACCTTGCTGGAATTACCCGGTGGCTTTGTTGATCCAAAAGAAGATCCCAATGATGCTATTGGGCGGGAGCTATTGGAAGAGACAGGCTATGAATTTACAAGCATCGACTACCTTGGAAAAGTTGCAGGAAATCCTGGTGTCCTGAGTGGTTACACCCATTTATATCTCGCCCGGGGCGGAATTAAGAAAGGGGCGCAAAGCCTGGATGATAACGAAGAAATTGAGGTGTTGCATTTCCCGCTTGAAGAAGTGCGGGCAATGTTGAAACGCAATGAGTTTGCACAGGCACTTCACGTTAGCTGCATGTTGTATGCCTTTCAAAAATTGGATGAAGAAAACGCCGGCAAGGCTTAAGTCCCCGGGCGAACAAACCTCCTGGCTACATTTCAAAGTCAACCTCTCCTATCAGGAACACGCTGCCACATACGATGACCAGGTCGGTGGATGCCGCAACAGTTGTTGCCGCGGAAATTGCTTCGTTTACCTGCGCATACACGTTACCGATTAACCCAAATGCGGCAGCCCGCTGTTGTAATTCTTCCGCTGGGAGCGCCCGCGGGATATGAGCATTGGTAAAATAATAGTGCGCCGATTGGGGCAACATTGACAATACCTTTTCTACTTCCTTATCCTTTACCATTCCAATAACAATGTGCGCTTTATTCCCGGCATCTTTACCGAGGAAAACATTCACCTGGCGCAAAACTTGTTTCATCCCATCCTCGTTGTGCGCTACATCCAACACCACGGTTGGATCCTTCCGAATGACTTCCCAGCGACCATGAAGCCCTGTGAGTTTCTTCACCGACCCAAGGGCGGTTTGGATGCCTGCCGTGGGCAGATTGAACCCTTTCGAAGCGAGAACCGAGCAGGCGCATAAAACAGTCTGCAGGTTTTGTGCCTGGTACAAACCTGTCAAATCTAATTCGTAGGTAGCAACGCTTTTATCTTGCTTATTACTAATGGTGCATACCAGTTGATCGATAGTTGATTGCAGGTTCTCTAACTGCAATATTTCTGACGGAAAAAAAACGGGCGCATTTAGAGCCGCGGCCTTTTCCAGGAAGACTGGCCTGGTTTCCGTCACAGTTTCACCGATAACCACCGGCACACCTTCCTTAATGATCCCCGCTTTTTCACCAGCGATCTTTTGCAGCGTATCCCCGAGAATGTTCATGTGATCGTACCCGATGTTGGTGATCACCGATAATACTGGTGTAATAATATTCGTGCTGTCTAACCTGCCGCCGAGGCCGGTTTCAATAACGGCAATGTCTACCTGCTCCGACTTAAAATATTCAAAAGCCATCGCGACCGTCAGTTCAAAAAACGATGGTTCAATTCGCTGCGAAACTGTCTTCGTTCTTTTTACAAAATCAACAACGAATTGCTCGGCAACCATCTCGCCATTTATCTTGATCCGCTCCCGAAAATCTTTCAAATGCGGGGAGGTGTACAGGCCTGTCTTGTAGCCAGCCTGTTGCAGGATCGCGGCAAGCATGTGACTCGTACTGCCCTTACCATTGGTTCCCGCGATATGGATGGTTTTAAAGGCCTGGTGAGGATTCCCAACCGCTGCACAAAGTGCAATCGTATTGTGCAGATCTTCCTTGTAAGCAATGGCGCCTACCCTGCTAAACATGGGCAGGTGTGCATATAGGTAATCGATCGTTTGCTGGTAGGTCATGGGTGCAAATATAAAAAAGCTACCAGGCATTTACCTGGTAGCTTCGAAATACTATGAGCAACGTTTATTGTACTTTGAAATTAAATGGAACGGTCACCAGCGAGGTATGATCCGATTTACTGAACTGAATGTTTGGTAAATAACTACGGATACGATCTACATACCGGGAATCTGAACTGGTAGAGCCTTTGTCCATGCTAACATAACTTCCTTTGCCGTCTGGTGTAACACGTATGATCGCATTGATCGTCGCTTTTGGCAGATCAGCCATAAAAATATAATTGTTCCTGATCGTCCGGTCTCCTTTCGACACCCGCAAGCCGCCAACCTTGCCTCCCGGTGTGCTACCATAACTATCAGGCTTACCTGACGGATCGCCTGCATCACCCGTGCCGCCGGGTTTGTTGCCCTGGTATTTATAACCGTTATCTTCGGTGGCGCCGTTGCCCGACCCATTACCAGGACCGGCATAGGTGACTTTCGGTTTTTGTGGTTTAGGAGCAGGTGCAGTTACCGGGGCTGTAGCAGTAGTTGTCACCGGTTTTGTAACGGCCTGCTTTACGATCTCTGTCGGTTGTTTTACTGATTTAACAGCTTTCGTTACCGGGGCTGCATCTTCCTCTGCATCATCTTCTGCCTGTACGTCTTTCGCTGGTTCTGCTTTTGCTGCTGATTGCTGAGGTTGCGGTGCTGGTTGCTCCTGGCGTGAAGCCATTTCACCCTTGATCAAGGGCTGCTCTTCACCGTAGCCTTCATTATTATTACCGAGGTTGATCTCAAGCAAGTCCTGGGCAACAGGCGCAGTTGGCGCAAGGATCGGCCAGGTAATAAAAAAAGCAAGCAGCAACATAACGCCGCAAATAAGAGCGGTGTACGTAAAAGCTTTTTTGTTCTTTTCTGCTTCGAACGTGGAGTGCATATGCGTTGTGTATGTCATACCAAAGTTATCAGATTAAAATTAAACGATGGAATACCATGCCACATTACATAACTCCTGTTAAAGCTTTAACAAATTGTTGAGTTGAAAATGCGGGGGATTTACAAATAAAACCGGCGCGAAAATCCACCACTCATTTGAAAAAAATAACATAGCCAAAGCGAATGATGGTGCCGATCACAACAATGAGAAAAAAAATCCGGATGAATGCATTGCCTTTGAGGATGGCAAGCCTCGCCCCGAAAAAGGCGCCGGTAAAATTGCACACGGCCATGGGTAAAGCATACTGGTAAAGGACATGCCCGCTGCCGCTGAAGAACACGATGGAGCCCACGTTCGTGGCCATGTTGACAAACTTTGCATGGGCCGATGCACGCAAAAAATCAAAGCCCAACAAACTAATAAAAAACAATACAAGAAAGCTTCCCGCACCCGGACCTATGAAGCCGTCATAAAAGCCGACCAATAAAGCGAATACGGCACCGATGAGCAGTTCATGTTTTGGAGTTCGTTTTACTTGCGCATTATTGCCAAAATCTTTTTTGGTGTAAGTGTAGAGAGCAACTAAAATGAGTACGCCAAATATGATGGGTTTCATAAAGCTGTTGCTGACGAGGGTAACGACTTTTGAACCGGCATAGGCAGCGGCGAAGGCGATGCTGCACATCGTCAGTAATAACTTGCGGTTGAGGGGAACCCGTTTTGCATACTGGATCGCGGCGATCGCTGTTCCAAGAAAGGAAGGAATTTTCGTAGTACCGAGTAAGGTAGCAACGGGGTACTGTGGAAGTACCACCAGGGTAGCCGGGGTTTGAACAAGTCCGCCGCCGCCGACGATCGCATCAATAAAACCGGCTGCAAATGCAGCGATGCAAAGAACAATGAGTTCATCGGCCATCAATGCTTCATGTTTCGTTCGCCAAATAATAAACTTCCCACCCGGATCATCGTACTACCCTCTGCTAACGCCACCGGGTAATCGCCGCTCATGCCCATCGACAAAGTGGTGAACGCATGGCGCTCGCCGAATTTACCATTGTACTTGTCAAACAATTGTTTCAGGATGTTGAACTCCTGCCGCACTACTTCAGTGTGGTTAGAAAACGACGCCATACCCATCATGCCGCGGATAGCAATATTGTTCAAGCCTGTTACATGTAACTGCTCCAACTCTTGCTGATCGAAACCAAACTTTGTCTCTTCCTGTGCGATATGTACCTGCAACAGGCAGTCGATGACGCGATTTGTTTTTGCTCCCTGTTTGTCGATCTCTTTCAATAAGCTTGCGCTGTCTACGCCATGCACCAGGTGTACAAAGGGAGCCAGGTATTTTACCTTGTTGCTTTGAAGGTGCCCAATAAAATGCCAGCGAATATCCTGTGGCAATTCTGCCGCTTTATCCACGAGTTCCTGCACATAGTTTTCGCCGAAATCCCGCTGGCCAAGGTCATACAATTCCTGGATGTCTGTTGCCGGTTTTGTCTTGCTTACTGCCACCAACACTGCCCGGTCACCGAGTTCCTTCAGCAACTCCAGGTATTTTTCTTTGTTAACACTCATGATGAAATTTTCAGGAAGGCAAAGGTATCACAAAGCATTCAGCCAATAAAAAAGGTGCAGGCCAAACCCCTGCACCCTTCAAACAATACAAAACTCACTTATTTTAAAAGACTTCTGCTTATAACGATCCGCTGTACTTCGCTGGTGCCCTCATAAATCTGGGTGATCTTCGCATCACGCATCATGCGTTCCACATGGTATTCTTTTACGAACCCATACCCGCCATGAATTTGCACCGCTTCAGTTGCCGCCCACATGGCTGTTTCGGAGGAGTACACCTTGGCCATGCTTCCACTAACGGTATAGTCTAGCCGCTGATCTTTTTCCCAGGCAGCTTTAAGGCAAAGCAGGCGGGCACATTCGATCTTTGTAGCCATGTCTGCCAGTTTAAACTGAATGATCTGGTGATGCATGATCTCCTTCCCAAACGCTTTCCGCTGTTTGCTGTAAGCCAGGGAACGTTCGTAGGCGCCACTCGCGATGCCGAGCGCCTGCGAAGCGATGCCGATCCGGCCACCGGCCAGGGTTTTCATCGCGAACTTAAAGCCAAAGCCATCTTCACCGATCCGGTTTTCCTTCGGCACTATTACATCATTGAACAATATGGTATGGGTATCACTTCCGCGAATGCCTAGTTTATTTTCTTTTGCGCCGACGATAACGCCGGGCCAGTTTTTTTCAACAATAAAGGCATTGATGCCGCGGCTCCCCTTGCTCACATCCGTTTGTGCAATCACCAGGTAAGTGCTCGCGCTGTTCCCGTTGGTGATCCAGTTTTTTGTGCCATTGAGCAGGTAATGATCGCCTTTGTCTTCGGCCGTGGTTTGCTGGGAAGTGGCGTCGCTACCGGCCTCGGGTTCGCTCAATAAAAAAGCCCCGATATGCAGGACGCCATCTTTTTTTCCCTGCGCCAACGGCACCAGGTATTTTTGTTTCTGTTCTTCGTTGCCATACTCCTGTAACCCGTAACACACCAGGCTATTGTTCACGCTCATGCACACACTCACACTGGCATCCACCTTGCTCACTTCTTCCATCGCCAGCACGTAACTGATGGTGTCCATGCCGCTGCCGCCATACTCCGGCTTCACCATCATGCCCATAAAACCGAGGTCGGCCAGCTTTTCAATTTGTTCCTGTGGAAACTTCTGTAATTCATCTCTTTCAATCACTCCGGGCAGGCACTCATTGATCGCGAAATCACGCGCCGCCTGCTGTATCATCAAATGCTCTTCTGAAAACTGGAACTGCATAAAATTTTTTGTTAAGGGACAAAAATAAGGGTTCAAAACTAATGACCGTTAGTTTTTATAAATTATTTGGATGCCGGCAATAGTAACGTGGATCAACTTCAGTGGCGACGCTCCGTTCGGCAGTAGAGCAGCTGGCGGCAAGGCCAATTAACCAGCGACTTCGTAAAGTGATAACAAAACTGGTTTGTAAAAAATGGGTATGGATCTAAAAAATCGTCAGCAATTTTAAATACTAATTACTTTAGTATTGGTATATTTGAACTTCATGTATGCAATCGTCGATATTGAAACTACGGGTGGCCACGCGGCCGCCTTTGGAATTACTGAAATTGCAGTATTCATCCATGATGGAACCCGGGTAACGAAGCATTTTGAAACACTGGTAAATCCTTACCAGTTGGTCCCCCGCTATATTACCGCCCTCACCGGGATCGATAATGATATGGTGGCCACGGCGCCGGGATTCGACGAGATCGCGGAAACATTGTACGACCTGCTGAACGGGCAGATATTCATAGCCCATAATGTAAATTTTGATCATTCGTTTATTCATCACCATTTAAAAGCTGCAGGCTTTGAACTGAATGTAAGAAAGCTTTGCACCGTGCGCCTGGGCAGGAAAATTTTCCCGGGCCTGCCTTCTTATAGTTTGGGTAACCTGTGCCGCTCTTTGGCACTTCCGGTAGAGAATCGTCACCGCGCCGGTGGGGATGCAACAGCCACCGTGAAATTATTTGAGCATTATCTTGCCAACGGCGGGGAGGTACATGTTGAGCAAATGTTGCGCAAATCTTCGGCTGATCAATGGCTACCGCTCCACCTCACAAAAACTGATATTCTCAAATTACCATCCGGCCCCGGCGTATATTATTTTCATGGCGAAAAAGATCGCGTTATTTATGTCGGTAAGGCGATCAATATCCGCAAGCGTGTGAGCAGTCACTTTACACACAATGATGGAGACCGGCGCCGCCAGCATTACCTGCGCACCATCACCAAGATCAGCTGCAAAGAATGTGCAACCGAGCTGGAGGCGTTGGTATTGGAAAGCACCGAGATCAAGCGGCTCTGGCCAAAATATAATTACAGCCAGAAACAGCCGGAGCGAAAATTTGCGCTGTATCATTTCGAGGATAACCGCGGCTATCAACGCATCGCCATCGACAAGAAAAAAAAGAACATTGCGCACCTGTACAGTTTTAATTTATTGCACGAAGGACTCGTCATGCTGCGCAAGATCATCGACGAATTTGAATTGAACGACAAACTGTGTTTCCTCGATAAAACACCATTTACAGAACAAGATCTGTTGCAACTGGAACTGCCGGAAATTTATAATGAAAAAGTACAAAGAGCGATCAATGCGCTCGAAGAAAAACTACCGACGTTTGCCGTGATGGATAAAGGCATAAAAAAAGAGGAGCAGCTTTGCCTGCTGGTAGAACGTGGTAGTTTCTGGGGCATGGGCTACCTGCCTGCTTCTATTCAAATTACCAATAGCGCAAACCTCAAAGAATTGCTGGTACCATACGCGGATAACGATACCATCCGCAATAGCATTTACGCGTTTGTGGCAGCCAATCCAACCAAAAAAGTTCAACTCAGTGTTGCTTAGCAACCTTCTCTGACAGATTTATTAAGCTGCGTCACAGAAGTAAAGTTCATCCAGCTTTTTACTATTAATCATCAATCATGGAGCAATCAAATACGCAAACCATTTGAACGGCAATATCAAGGAGCTGACTGACTAATTATTTGACCCTTTTAAACATTCCTGAAACCTGTTTTATTTGATCGTTGTCGCTGCCAACAACCATCCCGGCGCAGCCGGTTAAAAATTCCGAATAAATAATATGTATAGAAGTTTGTAAACGAAGCATCAAGAGAGCAACCTTTTCTACGAGGTGGAAAACTTTACTTCCAAATATTTCTTTCATCCAACACCGTTATTTTCGCAGCCCAATTATAAATTATGTCTGAATTCGTACAACCAATTGCGCAGAAACTCAATATAAAACTGCAACAAGTTGAAGCAGTACTGTCCTTGTTAGCAGAAGGCGCTACCATCCCATTTATCGCCCGTTACCGGAAAGATAAAACGGGTGCGCTGGATGAAGTGCAGATCCAGCACATACAGGATGAAGCAAAATTTTTAAAAGAGTTTACAGAACGAAAAACCTTCATCGAGAAAACGATCACGGAGCAGGGAAAAATGACCGAATCCCTCCAGCAAAAAATTGACA
>JAURWD010000199.1 GCA_030655145.1 Ferruginibacter sp. | reverse complement strand
GGCTACATACACAATCTTACCAGCGACTGTTCAATATGCAAAAGTCTGCGTCATTGTCTTTCTCCGTAAATATGGCTGCAAACTCATCTTTCTTTTATTTGCCTCATCCAACCGTTCCGCACAAAGCCTCGAGTTTTTCAATTACCAACAACATTCGTCTCGCTGAAAATTGCACTCTGGTTTTTGGGGAGATCATTACCTGCGGTCGAAAATTAAACGGGGAGGTTTTCTCCTTCACAAAATACACCTGTCAGACTCAAATTTTCCTTCACGAAAAACTGGTTATCAAAGAGAATCTCCGCCTGGAACCAGCAGCTGTAAACATTTACGCAGTTGGCCAACTTGAAGGGTTTACGCACCAGGCAACCTTGATCTACCTGCGCGAGCGGTCAAACATCCCAGCGCTCATCCTGCAGATCAGCGACCTCTTACAACACGAGAAAGGCATTGTTTTCGGTATTAGTGAAGCCCCGGTCAGCGGCCTGGTATGCCGCTTTCTTGGCCTGAAAGCTGAACAACTGCATGACTGCCTGAAACGCATCGGCGAGTTTCTTTTCCAGATCCAAGGCGTTAAAACTGCTATCTATGCTTAGTGAATTACAGGTACTGATCATGACCGCGATATCTATTGCCTGCCTGCATACGCTGACAGGCCCTGATCACTACCTGCCATTCATCGCGTTGTCCCGTGCAAGAGGCTGGTCTGCCGGCAAAACTGCCTGGTGGACGCTGGTTTGTGGTTCTGGTCATGTATTAAGCTCGGTGCTTTTGGGTTTGGGCGGGGCGGCGCTGGGTTGGTCCTTGTCAAAACTAACCTGGGCCGAAGGTATTCGTGGCGGGCTTGCAGGCTGGGTGATGCTGATCTTTGGATTCTGCTATGCCTGCTGGGGAATCTATGCGGCAGCAGGAAACCGGGCCCACAAAAACCGGGCCCACAAACATGTTGAATTCGCAGACGAAAATGAAGCCTACGTTTACGAGCACCGCCATTCAGGCGGTGTGCTACCGGGTGAAAAATACAAACTAACACCGTGGGTGCTCTTCGTCATTTTCATTCTTGGTCCATGTGAACCAATGATCCCTTTACTTTTTTACCCCGCTGCTGAAAATAATTTGCTTGGTATGAGCGTGTTGATCGTCGTGTACCTGGTAGTCACGCTGGTGACCATGCTCGCCATGGTTTTGATGGGTTATTATGGGTTTGCGCTCTTCAATGTAAAGAAATTGGAAAAGTATGTGCACGCACTCGGCGGGTTCACCATCTTCATTTGCGGGGCAGGTATGTTATGGATGGGCTGGTAAGTTGTCTGCTCCTGATTTACGGCACTAAAAATTCAACTTATTAATTGGAAGTTAGCGTGATTTGGTGAGTGTTCAATCCGGGGGAGGAAGCTGTAAGCACCATCTTTCCCGGCCGGAAGCCAGCCTTTACTATCACCAGGCATTTTCCTTTCCAGGCTTTCCTTTTATTTCGCGTAAAACTTTCGGTGCTCATGGGGTCGGCGTTCCCAACTGCCACAATGCTCCCCTCGCCGCTTAGGCTGAAATTTATCAAGGCATTATTTTTAGGATCCCCCGTTCCACTTTCATCGCAAACTTCAACGGTGATATAACTTAGGTCCTGCCCATTTGCTTTTATACTTTGCCTGTCGGCTGATAAGCGAAGCTTTTTTGCTTTCATCGCAGTCTTCAGCGCAGCGATGTTTACCTGTTTTCCACCGGTATACCCAACTGCCTGGAGCGTTCCGGCTGCGTATAGCACTTGCCAATTGTTTTTAAATTCAGTTGACCGGTTGGTTTTTTTCCTGCCCAGGCTTTTACCATTGAGCACAAGTTCCACTTCCTCGCAGGAGGAGTACACGGAAACATTCAACGGTTGTTGCTCACTTCCCCGCCAGTTCCAGTCGGGCCATACGTCGTACCAACTCCAGGTAGACCAGTCTTTGCGGCCCGCCGCTGAATCGTAGGTAGGTGAAGGCGGCTGGACAAACATGGATAGTTGATCTTTTTTCCAGAGCGCATCACGATAATATGATTGTGGCCGTTTGAAACCGCAAATGTCAATATCTCCGCAAAACGCGAGGTTCCATGGATAAAAAGCCGCGGACTGCGGGTAGCCCAACCAACCGATGCTGGCCTCCCCGATATAATCGAAAGCCGTCCAAACAAAATCACCCGCTACGTAGGGATTATCTGTTACGTACATCCAGTTTTCAAATGCATCAATGGGATATGATTCCGCACCAAACATGATCCGGTTTGGATTGCGTTTGTGATCAGTTTCATAGATCTTACTTTTTTTGTAGGCGCCTCCAATTGCATAATTATAGCCGGATACATCCAGGGACTCAAAAAATGGATCCTTCGATTCCGAAAAATTGCAAACGCCGCCGGTGATGAGCCGGGTTGTATCAAATTTACGGACTGCTGCGGCCAGCATTTGCGAAGTTTTGACTCCTTCCGGAGAGTTAGATTCTGGAATTTCATTCCCGGTGCTCCACAAGATGATGGAAGGATGGTTTCGGTCGCGGCGCACCATGCTTTCAATATCTGCGGCATACCAGTCCTTGAAATACAAATGGTAATCGAAAGGGTTTTTTCCATAGTTCCAGCTGTCGAACGCTTCATCAATCACCAGCATACCCAACCGGTCACACGCGTCTAAAAATGCTGGGCTTGGCGGGTTATGAGCGCAGCGTAGGGCGTTGAACCCACTTTCTTTTAACAAGGTAACTTTTCGTTCTTCTGCACGGTCGTAAGCTTTCGCACCCAGCGGTCCGTTATCATGGTGAACGCATCCACCTTTTAATTTGATGTTGTTGCCATTTAATTTAAACCCTTCGGTTGTGCTGAATGAGATACTCCGGATACCAAACTTGGTGGCAGAACTATCCACCAGGGTTTCGTCCAGGAACAATTTATGTACAGCGGTATATAAGTATGGAGAATCAATCGACCACGAATGCGTTCCCGCCAAGGCTATGGTAGCATCCAGGTTTTTATTGCTGTGAGCGCCCAGCTGCTCACTGGTTTCCCAGCTACCGACTGTTTTCCCGGCCATATCAATGATGCTTACCCGGCTTTTAAAAAAAAGTGCTTCACTACTTTCATTTTCGACTCTACTTATAAATTGCAGGTCTGCTGATCCTGTAGCTAGCTTCGTGGTGATCGTTTGGTTGCTTTGATCTTCAATGTGTAACAATTCTTCAGTACGGAGCCAAACATGGCGGTATATGCCCGACCCCGAGTACCACCTGCTATTTTGACCTTCGTTCTTTACGCAAACCGCAAAGTTGTTGCTGGCTCCAGCCTGGATGTGCTCGGTAAGGTCGTATTGAAAACTTGTGTACCCGTAAGGATGGTTGCCGAGGTGGTGGCCGTTTATCCAAACGTCCGCATTCATATAAACACCTTCAAATTCTATGAATATTTTTTTGCCTTTTGACGAAGCTGGTACATGAAAACTCTTTCGATACCACCCCGTTCCTCCAGTGGTGAAGCCGGTGCTTACCTGGCCACTAGCCTTTGGGTTAAAAGGTGATTCTGTACCGGGAAGATCCTCAATACTCCAATCGTGGGGAAGGTCTACGCTGGTCCAGTTAGCGTCATTGTATGCCTGCTGCTCGGCGCCATCTGCTCCGCCCCTTGTAAATTTCCAGGCGGTGTCGAATAGGATCCGGCCTGTATGCTGGCCTATTAGGGAACGTTTGATGGTGGCTGGGGCTTCATGTGAGCCGCTAATTGTTGAAAGATCCTGATCACCGCCAGGTGAGTTGTATTTGCATGACGAAGTCAGCATCAGCGTAACCGAAAATACGGCGCACAAGGAAGCACGGTTTATCATAGTTGGATCGTAGTCAAAATCTTTGTCCGTGAGCCGGGTTATTTCAGTAACCGGTTGAGAATAAGACTACCTGCGACAAACGAAACTATCTATGTTAAAGTATTTAAACCTCGTGAAGCCCCTTGAAAATAGGAAATGTCCGTTGGGGCTGCGGATTTTACTGTTCCAAATATAAAGAACAACTACTATAGGATTGAATTGGGGTCACCTATAACTTTATGTTCAAATCTAATTATATGAATACCAAAAACCCTACCCCATCAGTTTTAGCCGGCCTGACTAAATTCGTGAACGAAATTTGTTACGCCCTTTTTGTTTCTAGTGACAAAAGAGAATTTCAACGATTGAAAAATTTTATTTCTTCTTAGTTGACGTCATTAGCTAAAAAGGTACTCAACATCTGCCTTGCTCAAAGCCTTGACAAAATTAATGTCATCAGAAATCAGTTCGCTGGCCAGCTTTCTTTTACGTTCCTGCAATTGCAGTATTTTATCTTCGATGGTATCGATACAGATCATCCTGTATGCAAAGATGTTCTTGGTTTGCCCGATCCTGTGCGTTCGGTCAATTGCCTGCTGTTCTACCGCGGGGTTCCACCACGGATCCACGATGTAGACGTAATCCGCTGCGGTTAAGTTCAAACCCACACCACCTGCCTTCAATGAGATCAGGAATACCCTGCAATTATCATTGTTCTGGAAATTCTCAATAGCCCGCTGGCGATCATTTATACTCGTACTTCCATCAAAATATTCAAACGGAACGCCCTGTTCTGTTAATTTCTCCTTTATCAGTGCCAACATTCCCAGGAACTGGGAAAAGATCAAGGCCTTGTGTTCCCCGATGTTCTCAGATATTTCCCGCGTTAATTCATCCAGCTTGATCGAGTGATTCGGATACTTGTCTTCTTCATTTAAAATGGCCGGACTATCGCAGATCTGGCGCAGTTTCATCAAACCCTGCAAAATCGTCAACTGCGATTTATCGATCCCCTGTTCATCGATCACACCCATGATCTTATCCCGGTAGCTAGTGCGGTAAGCATCATAAATTTTGCGTTGCTCTTTTTCCATTTCGCAAAACAGGATGGTTTCTGTTTTTTCCGGCAGATCTTTCGCCACCTGTTCCTTTGTTCTCCGCAGGATAAACGGGTAAAGCAATTTTCGCAAATGATCTTTTTGCTCGGGCTCACCAAATTTGTCAATAGGGGTGGCAAATTCATTCCTGAAAAAATCCATGCTTCCCAGGAGGCCCGGGTTCAGGAAGTTCATCTGTGCAAAAATGTCGAAGGTATTGTTTTGCAAAGGCGTACCACTCATGCAAAGACGGTTCTTCGCTACCAATAAACAAGCGGCTTTCGTCACTTTTGACGCGGGGTTTTTAATCGCCTGGCTTTCATCCAACACCACATAATCAAACAACAATTTCATTAATACCTGGATATCGCTCCGCAATGTTCCATAAGTGGTGATCACGATATTAGCTTTTTTCAATTCTTCAAGGTCGCGGGTACGCATACTTCCGTGATGAATTTTCCAGGTTAACTCCGGCGTAAATTTCCGGATCTCGTTTTCCCAGTTATAGATCAACGTTGTGGGACAAACCACAATGGCCCGCAGGGCACCCGTACTTTGTTTGTAGTGCTGCAACATGGTCAGTGCCTGCACGGTTTTACCAAGACCCATGTCATCAGCCAGAATACCACCCCAGCCAACATCATTCAGGTAGCTCAACCATTGGTAACCGGCTTTTTGATACGGTCGTAAAATAGGTTCAAGATTTTCGGGTGCATCAATTTCCGGAATTTGTTTGAACTCACGCAGCTTTTCAAATTTTTCATCGAGGGCGAAACTTAACTCGGAAGCTTCGCGATTATCATACAGTTCATCGATCACACTCATGTGATATTTCGATAAACGCAACTTGTCATTTTTACCGTCACCCACCTTGAAGAGCAGGGAATACCGCTTCAACCATTCATCGGGGAGAATACCCAGGGTACCATCACTCAATTGCACAAACGACTGCTTGGAGCTCAGCGCTTTTTTAATATCTGCAATACCGACGCGTTGTCCTTCGAACTCAATTTCCACTTTTGCATCAAACCAATCAAGCCCGCTGCTTACGTGAATATGGGTAGATGGTCGGGCCGTGTTGAAGCGAAAATTGCGCAGCGCTTCAAAACCAAAAACAGGCACCTTGATGTCTTTCATAGAATCCACGAACAGGAAGAACCAGTTGTTCTTTAATACATCCGGACCTTTAAGGATAAGCGCATTGCCTTCCTGCGGACGAATGAACTGGGAGTGCAGAGAACCTAGTTTGTCGAGGAAACGTTGTTCAGCTTCCTTGTTGCGATGAACGATGAGTATTTTGTCACCGTCAGGTATGGTGATGGTGTCTTTATCAGTTGCCTTTGTTTCGAAACCTTTGTACGTGAAAATTGGTTGAAAAACGAGGTAGTCCCCTTTTTCCTGCAGCATGAGTTTTACCTCTGGTTCCCCGCTCTTTACTTCGCGGATCAGTGATTTATCAAATTCTACCTGGTAATCCTTGGTGAGCGGCATGATGAGTTTCTGCATCTGGGCCGACCAGGTTTCTTTACGCAGTTTGATATTTCCGTTCTTCAGGAATTTTTCTGCCTGCAAAACATCTTCTGGCTTTTGCCAGAGATAAAATGTATGGTTATATAAAAACAGGATACTGTTCTCACATTCATTATCAGTCACCGGCTGCGCCGCACCATTAATGTTGAATCGACATTGAAGTTCAAAATCACCCTCCTGTGCAATGATTTTAAACTGGGGTGTGATAAAACTATCACTCAATGAAACCTCGGCGAGGTGCTCGGTTTTGAAGGATTTGTTTTTGGGTAAGTGATATACAAAAGGGTTGTTCACCTGCTCTTCAAAAAGTTTCTTCAGCTTGGGTTGGTAATACTCCGTGATAAGGACTTTTGTTTCCTCCGGAAGCTCATCACCTTCCGTATGAATAATGTTCTCCCAGATGCCGCTAAAAGGTGAATTACGGTTGAGGTATTTATTGACCTCAGATGCCTGCAATTTTCTTACCTGCTGCAAGAGCATCTTATCATCTTCACTAAATAATTCAGTATTGACGTATTTTGATAAATCGAGCTTTTCAGTTCGGCCCAGCAACTTCTCGTTGTTCTCATCCGCATCTCCCTGGATAGCATCCAACACGAAATAAGGGTAAGTTGTCGCATTGAAATTGAAAACCAAACCAAGCCTTTTTTGTGGAGCTTCCGTGGTGGCAACCTCAGGTTCAGGTTTGGGCCGGCTATCGTGCATGTAGGAGGGCCGTTCTACCGGGGCTACCTGCGCCACGCGCTTTATTGAAGTATCAAGCACTTTCAAAAAAGGCTTACCGTCTTT
>JAURWD010000197.1 GCA_030655145.1 Ferruginibacter sp. | reverse complement strand
GAAGCCTTTGTGATCATGAACAGCATCAAAGACACCAAGGGGGGCATGATTAAAAAAAGGCCCTTAAAATAAATCAAAGGCCAAGGTTTTATCTATTATTTTCCAAGAGCTATTCTTCAATTTTTTGTGGAAGACCTGAGGGTGATTTACCTGCAATTCGAACACCCGCAGACTTTACAACTACAGGTTCACTCACAACTTCGGCCACTGCTTCAGTACCTGTTTTTGCTTTTCGATATTTCACCATATTGATCAGCAACACACTTAATAATATCACCAGCAAGCCACCCACCTGCCAGCCTGAAATATTTTCTCCTGCGAATAAAACGCCCAACAAGACAGCCACTACAGGATTAACATACGCATGGGTACTTACCTGGGTAGCAGAACGCACTTTTAGCAACCAAACATAAGCGCTGAAGCCGGCGATTGATCCAAACACAATGAGGTAGGCGACTGAAAGCCAGGAACTCGTTGATATATTTTGCCATTGCAGGTTTGTTAACTCCCCCCGCAACAAACTTCCGGGGATGAATGCAATCCCGGCTGCAAGCATCTGCCAGCCGGTACTAACGGAAACGGACATGCGGGTGGCCTTGTACTTTGAATACAGCGATCCAGCCGCCCAACCGATCGTACCCAGGATCATAATGGCAAAACTTCCGAGTTCTGCCGGGGTTTCTTTCAGCGAGAAGGCTTTTACTATGTTTTCGCTGAAGAGAAGAATAACGCCTGCAAACCCAATGATCAACCCGTAAATGGTAGACCGGGTAGTAAAATTTTCTTTCCATTTTGGCTTATCTAATAAAATAAACCAAAGCGGTCCCGAGGACACCATGATGGCGACCATCGCACTGGGCAAAGATTGTTCAACCCAGATGACTGCTCCTGTTCCAACAAACAACATCAGTAACCCACTGATCACACTGTGCTTAAGATCGCCTTTCACCCACAACTTTTCTCCTTTCATAGCGCTCCAACCAAGCATCAAAAGCCCGGCGATAACAAACCGTACAGCTCCAAGTAGGAAGGGAGGAAAATCAACGATGGCTTGCTGGATGAAAAAATAGGTAGAGCCCCAAACGATGTACACGATCGCAAACGCGAGGATGACCAATATTGGAGCGGCTGTTTTGTTGGGGGTATTCATAACATTATTTTTCGGGGATGATCAATTGTTGTTCTTCTTTCACTGTTTCTAAAACAATGGTAGTCCTCGTAGAGAGAATATTGGGCAGTTTACTAAAGCGGGTACGCATCAACTCCATCAACGAAGCAGAATCAGCAGTGCGGACCTTTATCAGGTAGCAGTCGTCGCCGGCGATATGATGCACCTCCTGCACTTCAGGGATCGTAGCCAGTTCTTTGCCGGTGGTACTGCAACCCAAACCATCCGCGGCCTTCAGAAATATAAACGCCAATAATTTTTGATGCAAGGGCGCCGGGTTCAGGCGCACTGTATATTGCCTGATGACCTTCTTCTGCTCAAGCTTTTTTACCCGCTCCAACACACCCGAAGGAGCCATATTAAGTTCTCTTGCCAGGTCAGCATTGGAGGTTCTTGCATTGAGCTGCAGCAACCGCAAAATATTGAAATCGATCTTATCCAGGAAAATTTCGCTTTCTACTACCATTCTGCAAAAATATGCATTTTAAGAATATTATTCAAAAATACAGTGAATAGACTGAATAAAATTCGTAAACGAACCGGTGGAGTAAATGGCAATAAATTATACGTGTAGCGAAACATGACCGGCTATGGGAAAACCAGTACAAGTAAGCACTAGCCCTTTTCCCAGTTCATCATCTGTCAACACCTCGTTGTTGTACATCCATACTTTTCCTGAAGTGCAACGAGCGACGCAAGTACCGCATTGCCCACTCTCGCAACTATAAGGTAGTTTGATCCCCTGTTGTTTGGCTGCCTGCAAAATGGTGGTGGGATATTTTGCCGTGAAGTTATAGGTGCTATTGTGATAATGAAGCGTCACTTTGTGTTCATCCTGGTCCGGCGGTTGCGGGCGTTTGGTTGGCTGCTCAATGTGGAAGATCTCTTTCCTGATATGGGTCGCGGGCACGCCGCTAGTCTGGAGAAAGATGGTAACCAGGCGCATATAGTCAAGCGGGCCACAAACGTAAAACAATACTTGCTCGTCCGGGAATTGCTGATGCGAAGCTATTATCGTTCCCAGGAAATGTGCATTGAGGCGGGCAGTAAGCAGGTTGACGGTGGTGCTGAAAATAAATTCGATGATCAACCTGCCGGGGTATTGATCCTGCAGCGCTATGAGTTTGTCATAAAAAATAGTCGTTGCCTTTTTTTTGTTGCTGTAGAGCAACACGAGTCGCTGTTCGGGATTTTCGAAGAGGGCAGTTTTTATCAAAGAAATAACCGGGGTGATCCCGCTGCCGGCGGCGAAGAAGAACAACTGGTTGATGAACTGGGTGCTTGCCGGCAATAGAAAAAATCCCGCAGCGCCAAGCACTTTCAATTCATCTCCCTCCTGGACAATGTCGCACAGGTACCGCGAAAACTCACCGTTTGCAATGCGTTTCACCGTAATCGTTAGTGGCTCATCCAGGACCGGGGAAGATGAGATGGAATAGTTCCGTCGTACTTCTTCCCCATTCGACCTTGTAAAGATGAACGTTAGGAATTGCCCCGCTTTATAATCCGGCACCTGGTGATGCTTGTCCCTGGAGGACAGCACGAAAGATTTGGTGTCGGCTGTTTCAACAATGACTGCCTTCACAACCAAAGAAATGGTTCCATTGCTGGACTGCTGATCCTGTTCTACCATAACTACAATTTCCGAAATGACCCGCTATGCCGTTGGTTTAACGGTTACGCCACAACGCTAATATCCCGAGTATCGGTCCGGGACTTAACACCAGGAATAAATAATTGAACTGCAAATGAGCCGATAAAATATTTAACAACTGGATGCTTAGAATTGTGATGGTGAACCCGATACAATTTACGATCGTTAATGCTGTGCCCCGGGAAGTTGCTGGTGCGTTTTGCGCCACGAGCGTCGAAAACAACGGCGAATCAGCAACTACAAACATGCCCCAGCAAACAAGAAATAAGAGCAGGAGCGGCAAAGAAGAGGTGCCGATCATCAACGGTGATAGCAAACAGCAACAACCAGAGAGGGCTAAAGCAACTGTCGCGATTTGTTTTGGGCCCAACCGTTGCGAGCAAAATCCCGCAAGAATACAAGCGACTCCACCAACGGCGATCACAACAAAACTCCACAAAGAAACATTTAAGCTAGTCGCAGGATTGGAATTAACATAATGGGCCAATATAACGGGCACGAAGGTCCAGAAGGCGTACAACTCCCACATATGACCAAAATATCCTGACGCCGCACCCCTAAAACCTGGTATGGAAAAACTTCTTCCCAACCCGGCAACATTCCAGACGCCGCCCTTCTTCCGATGCGGCCCGTCCGGTACAAAAAAACGTATTAAGAGCCCCCCGATTATTGCCAGCCCCGAGGTTGCGAATACGACGGTTTTCCAATCTAGGTCAAGGGTTAAAGTTTTCAGGAGATGCGGAAGTGAAGTCCCAAAAACCAGGGCCCCAACCAGCCAGCCCAGCGACTTTCCCAACCCTTCTGCAAAATGATCCGCGGCGATCTTCATACCCACCGGGTAAATACCTGCCAGGAAAAAACCGGTCAGGAAACGCGCCGATAATATGCCCGCTGGTCCAAGGTTGGGGATACCTATGAGACCATTTGTACCCGCTGCAAAAAGGGCGCTGGTACAAAAAAGATAGGATGGTGAAAAGCGGTCAGCCAGCGCCAGGACTGCAAATAGCAGGGTGCCACAAATGAAACCCATTTGTACGGCTGTCGTCAGCTGCACGAGGAAGCCAGGTGACAGGTGGAGTGCTTTGATGAGATCGGATAACACCGCATTACCCGCAAACCAGACGGAGGTACACAAGAATTGCGAAATGACAATAACCGGGAGAATGCGCTTCATGAAAATTTTGAGCGTGATGCTCAAATATACATCACCGCTTCATGACAATAGAGCCAGTGTAAGCAGCCGGCGAAAAAACTGTACATGAAAACCTTAGGAGATAAAACCGGGAGAAATTAACGATCAAAGAATTGCTTGATGAAGGGAATGTAGCCCTCAATATCTGAACCACCGCCTTCGGAATTCCGGATAGAGTCGGCGATTTTTTGCTCGGACCTCATTTCAGGATGTGCTGATTCCACTTTAGCAGTTGAAACCTCTGTGTTCTCTACGGCTTTCACAACCTGCTTGGGAGCAACTTTCGCAACATCTTTCTCAGAAGCGGGATTTGCTGCAGGAAGTTCCTGGTTGGGAGAAACCTGCGCCTGGTCTACTGGAGCGGCTTTCACAGGAGAAGAAGCCCCAGGCCGCCCCTCTTTCGCAACAGGTGAAGTACAGGCAGTCAAAACACAAAGGGCAATGAGCAACTTTTTCATAATGAGGAACGTAGCGTTCAGGTTGGAATAACGATAAAAACAGGTTTAAATTTTGGTGACTGAAAATTAATACAATTCCCGCACAAAAACATCAGCCCTGCTATGCTTTTGCATCTTTTGCGCTTTGGAAACGGGTTGCAAATCGACGCACAGCCGAAACCAGGATTGCCTTTGACCGGGTGGCAGCCTTTCGCTGACGGCGTTCAAAAACTTTAGCAACCCTGATCGCTGCATTTTTTTGTTCATACGCCAGGTAGGCAGCAAGCAGATCCAGCCCGGTTCGTTGGTCGTTGTAGTCACCGGCAACATCTGCCAGTGGCTGTAATGCGGTAAGAGAAAATCGCCGGGTTGCAGCCCAGCCGTCGGGCCAGTTATGGCGGCACCATTGTCGCACGTACACGAGATCTTTTATTCTTTTCCTGATCGTATGCAACTCCTCATCAGCGGGAGCCGCCGCCTTAGCGATGGATGCCACTTCACTCACATGCGCCTTGAAAAAACTGCGCAATCCTTCGAGGTCCAATGTTTCTTTTTGTTGACCTAGGACAGAGTGCCCTGCCTTAATAAAAATATTGTCTGAATAATGTTTGTCCCAGGCCTGCACCTGGTGGCCGATGTAGGTCGAGAGCCAAAGCGAAAGTCCTGGCAAGCGGTCTCCTTTTTTTGCAAGGGCTGCTAACATTACCTGGGCGTTGCGCAAGTCCCCCGCAATATGATACAGTTTCAAAAATTTATGGCCCAGGAGCTTTTTATCGTGGCCATTCAACCGCAATACACTTCGTAATTTTTTTGTATTCGTGCGGAAATGATGAATATCTTCCAACGCAAAATCCGGGGCAGTTTTGTTGGCATAATTTTTCAGCTCGTCAACATAGCCTGCGATGGTATGATCATGCATCTTTTTCATTTCCCGTAATTACTACCAGGTCTTTGTCACCATACATTCGAAAAACTTGTAATCCTGATTGTTTACATTTAACAAGTTATGGAAGAAAGCCAAAAATTAAAAAGGATTGTCGAAGCACGGATGAAATTGAAGGGCCGGTTTGAAACAAAGATCGGCCAAACGCCGTCCATGGCGGATGACCGTCCCATGGGGAAGGGTAAACCCAACAGGCACGGGATGCCACTGATCCCGGTTGGACAAGTACTCACAAAAAATGGCCGGTACTCGACCTTGGCGTGCAGCCCGATATA
>JAURWD010000181.1 GCA_030655145.1 Ferruginibacter sp. | reverse complement strand
CAGTAACCGTAAGCGCTGGTGGATCTGTCACCATTACCCAATAATAGGGTAATAAAGCAGGATGATTTTTAGGATTAAAATACCTCCTTCGCAAATTCTGAGCGTGGAAAAAAAACTTCATTCCAAATTTCGGTGCGTTCCTTTTTGCAAGGAAAAAAGGTTACATTTAAACCACGGAAAACGATTGCCTTTCATACATCATTTCCCCGAACACCAGTTTTTTCCAGACCGTTCTTTATTAAATTCCTGGACACTGAATTCTTTTTTGCCTGTCTTCTAAAGCATTTATCCAATACCTGCAAATTTCCTCTTTCATTTTACTTTTTGTCCACACCCATGACCCCTAATTACGCGCCGGCATTGAATCACCTTAAAATATACCTTACATGAAACAAACACTACTTTGCTTTTTTAGCCTTTTATGTATTACCGCCACACAAGCACAGATCCAGCTCGATGCACCGGGTGGGGGATATTACCTGGTTATCGATAACAACCAGAGCGGCCCTACTACGATTGAAAAATACCTGGCCGATGGAACGCCCGACCTGTCCTATGGCACAGCAGGGGTGTCGGAACCGATCGACATTTGGAAAGTTGTAGGTGCCGGGCTGCTTAGCGATGGAAAAATTGCCCTGGGGGGCATGACTGAAACCAACGACATTCACACGGACCAGGTGTTTGCCGGGGTAAACCCGGACGGAACCATCGCATACTACGATAGACGATCCCTGACGATTTTAAGCAATGATTACCTCACTTCCTTTTCAGTAGGCGACGACAAGATCCTTTGGACGGGATTTGCTGCTTCACTACTAGGGGATTTTGGAGTCTATCAAATTTCGGTTATTGACCCTTCGGGCAACTCCTTCTTTGTGCAAAGTCCGAGTGTGTCGCCCCTGGACCTTTTTAATCCAGATAATTATCAATACCAGGTATTTTTCAACGGCAACCAAACAGTGCTGACCGCCGATTTGTATATAGAGGCTGCTGATGGTCAGACGCCAGGTTATTCTATTGTAGAATCCAGCCTCTACATAAGCGGAGCAGTCAATTTGAAATCAAGGAATATACAAGATCCCAACACCGGCAAATACGGGCTGGTACTTGAACAGTATAATACAGATGGATCAGCCGACCAGGCATTTAACGAAAACTCACTGGCAACAATCCAGTATTTGTTTGATCTCCCATTGATCATCACTTCCTTCGAAAGGGTCAATGATAAAATTATCGTGACAGCCGGCGAAACCAGGGTGCAGTTTAACAGCGACGGAAGTTTTGACAAAGTACTCGGAGACGAAGTGGAGGTGATCAGCTTCACTTGTCCTTCGGCGGTGTTAGTTGGCACGAACAGCGGTGTTTGTACAGCACTGGTAAGCGGATTAGATCCTGTTAGCAGCAAGCCGGAAAATATTTCAGCCATCAGTTATACGCTTGCTGGTGCAACCAGCGGCAGCGGTACCGGATCCGTAAGCAACATGGCCTTCAATAAGGGAGTAACAACTGTCACCTATTTCGAAACAAATAATCCTGCGAACACCTGTTCATTTACAGTGACCGTGCAGGACCAGGAAGCGCCGGTTATTTCCGGGTTGTCTGCCAGCCTTCTTAATATTTGGCCACCGAATAATAAACTGGTGAATGTTGCGCTCAGTTATGCAGCTTCAGACAATTGCGGTACCGTTACTACTACGGTAGCTGTAAGCAGCAACGAGATAGGAATGCGGCCAGGTGATGAACAAGATTGGATCATCGTCAATAACCGCCTGGTGCAGCTTCGTGCAGAGAAAGGGAAAAACCCCAAAGACCGGATTTATACCATCACCATTACCGCAACTGATGCGGCCGGAAATACAACAAGCAAGTCCATTAAGATCGGTGTGCAAAAAGATGCACCGGCAGGCTTTATCTCCTACCGCAACACCGGTATTGACCTAATGGATGAGGAGTCATTGCAAGTAACGGTATTGAACAATCCGTCTTCGGCTTACTTTACGCTTAACACCCGGAGCAACAGCAAAGCAAAACTTGCCCTGAGGGTAGTGAACGAGGCTGGCCAGGTAATGGAAACCAGGAGCGGACTTGCACCAAATAATACCTTACATGTAGGCGGCGGCTTCCGCAGCGGACTGTACTTCGCAGAGTTCATGCAAGACGGGCAACGCGTAACGGTCAAATTGTTGAAGAGGTAAGCCAACAACTTTAAATTTTTTCTTCAAAAGAGCATTCTTAACCGGATGCTCTTTTTGATTTTTCTCCAATTATTACGAGGGTTTGGCTAATTCATTTGAATATAATCGCCGGTTCCATTGACCTGTTTTCGATGCGCCTAAAATTTAGCAGATGCTTGAACTTCAATTTTTATTTGGGTAATTTCCAAACTTCAATCGTTAATCACCATTAAAACAAAGAAAATGAGCATTTTAAAATTGGAAGATGGAACAGAGATTTATTACAAAGATTGGGGAACCGGCAAACCGATCTTCTTTCATCATGGCTGGCCGTTATCTGCTGATGACTGGGATGCGCAGATGTTGTTTTTCCTGGACCAGGGATTCAGGGTTATCGCACACGATCGCCGGGGACATGGCAGATCAACACAAACCGCCACTGGCAATGAAATGGATACCTATGCATCAGACGTGGCCGAGCTGACCCAATTTTTAGACCTGAAAGACGCCGTTCACATTGGGCATTCAACCGGTGGAGGCGAAGCGATCCGGTATGTGGCAAAACATGGCAAGGGAAGGGTAGCGAAAGTGATCTTGATCAGTGCGGTTACGCCGTATATGATCAAGGATGATAACAACCCGGATGGTGTTCCCATCGCAGTGTTCGACGATATCCGCCTGAATACCGGGACAAACCGTCAACAATTTTACCAGGACATTACCTTCCCGTTTTATGGGTACAATCGTGCCGGGGCCACGATAAAAAAAGGCATACAAGACAATTGGTGGCGGCAGGGAATGATGGGTGGCATTAAAGCGCACTATGATTGTAAAAAAGCATTTTCTGAAACAAATTTTACAGAAGACCTTAAAGCAGTAGAACTGCCGGTACTTCTGCTTCATGGCGAAGACGACCAGATCGTGCCGTATGCTACAACGGCAGTAAAGGCTGCCAAGCTGCTAAAAAATGGGAAGCTGATCACCTACCCGGGATTATGTCACGGGATGCCTACCACTGATGCAGACACGATCAACAAAGACATCCTGGATTTTATTAAAGTTTAGGCGACCAGGTTAGCGGATAACTATTGACGTTAGTATAGCTGGCAGTCTTATCCTCGTTAATAAATTGAATAGCGGGAACTGGCTGCCAGTTTTTTTTGTATGGATTATCCAGGGTCCGGGGATGAATGGACCACCGGTAACCGACCTACAGGCACTGGCCCATGCTATTAACGCACAACCTCGAAACACAAGTCTTCTGCATTTATCTTCGCATTTCATTCACCAGTTACACCGCCATATGCGAATATTTCTTGCACTCATAGTTTTCCTGTTTTCTACCACGGGCCTGGTTGCGCAAACAAGTACTCCGAAATTGGAGATTGCCCAGCTCACCGGCGACTTTTACATTTTCAAAACATTTAATTTTTACAAAGGAGAGCGCATATCCGCCAACGGTATGTACCTCGTCACCGGCGCCGGTGTGGTATTATTTGATACACCGTGGGATACCACGCAGTTTCAACCGTTGCTGGATAGCATCAACCTGCGGCATCATAAAAAAGTCACTCTTTGTATTGCAACTCATTTCCACGCCGATAGAACCGGCGGCCTTGAGTATTACAAGCGAAAGGGTATTGCCACGTATACCAGTTTAAAAACGGATGTGCTCAGTAAACAGCGGGGAATGAACAGAGCCGCATTCCTGCTTCATGGCGACACCACCTTCAAGGTTGGAGCATATATCTTTCAAACATACTTTGCCGGAGCGGGCCATACTTCCGACAATATTGTGATCTGGTTTGAAAAAGAGAAGCTACTGTATGCCAGCTGCCTCGTGAAAAGCATGGAAGATAATACGCTGGGTAACCTGGCTGACGCGGACGTGAAGGCGTACGGGGCAACCATTCGCAACCTGCAGAGAAAATTTGTGCAACCGAAATATGTAATTCCCGGGCACAACGACTGGAAGAACCCGGCCTCGTTAAGTCACACGTTAAAAATGGCAGAGGCGCTACGATAGAAAACCACAACAGCCCGTCTCCCGATTGCAATCAAAAACTTTTCAATGTGCATGCAATGCTCGTGGCAAGCTACGTTAGGACAGTCAAAAAGACTTTTTACGACTCAAAGGAAATCAGTAATTTTTACTCTCGAAACCGATTGTGCTACGTGAGTTACGGCTATCATGACTCCGATAAATATGTTACATTATGACGCCCACTATTTTTCCTACGACTCCCGATTGTGAAATAGTTAGTAGTAGAATTGTAAATGCCCCAAGGCAACTTGTGTTCCAGGCCTGGACTGATCCTGCTCATTTAAAAGAATGGTGGGGACCGGCAGGTTTTACAAATACCTTCCACGAGTTTGAGCTGCGGGTTGGTGGCAAATGGCGCTTTATCATGCATGGTCCCGACAAGGGAAATTATCCCAACGAAGTGGAATTTGTACAAATAGATGAACCTACACTTATCGCGTGGAAGCGCATTTCAAAACCATTGTTTAATGTGGTTGCAACTTTCGAAGCAGTTGGCACCGACAAAACCAACCTTGTTTTCCGGATGGTGTTTGAATCTGCAAATGAATGTGACAAGATCAGGAGATTTGCTGTGGAAAAGAATGAAGAAAACTTCGACAAACTCGAAGTGGAATTGATCAACATGGCAGCGGACGAAAAATAGGATTGATCGGAAGTTCGAATTTGATCAACACTCTTTCGCGAGCTTTTTCCAAACCTGGCTCTTGTTGCTTTGTTCGTTCTGCGTTTATATTTTTAGGCTCTACAATCTTTAAATAATTAATCGCTTAAACGCTTAAAGCCTGCTAATGATGAAACAAACCGAGGTCCTGGTAATTGGCGCAAGCGTATCTGGTTTAGCGTTGGCAGCATCGCTGCAAAAGCAAGGTATCGACTACCTCATCATCGAAAAGCAAGCCCAGGTTGGGGCGCCCTGGCGGCAGCATTATGAGCGGCTTCACCTGCATACCAATAAACGTGTTTCTAATTTACCTTTCAAAAAATTTGGTTCGGAAATCCCGCGCTATCCAAGTCGCCGGCAGGTTGTTTCCTACCTGGATGATTATCAAAAAACATTCCATATCCATCCCATATTTGATTCGGAAGCAACGAGCATCAGGCGGGAACAAGATCATTGGATCACGGAAACCAGCAACGGGATTTATCAATCGAAATACCTGGTAATGGCAACCGGCGCTTTTGGAAAGCCCCGCCAGATTTTGATCAAAGGCATGGAATCATTTCCTGGAAGAATCCTGCATAGTGCGGTTTACAAAACAGGCGAGGCGTTCAAAGCGCAACGTGTGTTAATTGTTGGCTTTGGAAATTCGGCTTGCGAAATCGCCATTGATCTTTATGAACAAGGTGCGTCTCCTTCCATGTCTGTTCGCTCCCCGGTAAACATCATTCCCCGCGACGTAGCCGGCATTCCCATCCTGGAGATAAGCCAGTTGATGAGTCGTCTCCCCGCCAGGGTTGCGGATCTATTGAGTGCTCCATTGATGCGAATGATCTTTGGTGACATCACAAAACTTGGATTGCAGAAAAAGACCTACGGCGCTTTCGAAGAAATCGAAAAAGATGGAAAGATCCCGGTACTGGATATTGGTGTTGTGAAGCATATCCGCAAAGGACATATCAAGGTGTTCTGTGGCATTGATCACATTGCCGGTAATACCGTTCACTTTGCTGATGGAAAGAAAGCTGAATTCGATAGCATTGTCGCCTGCATTGGTTATGATAGGGTGGATACCGGCCTGCTGAAAGTTGAGCAGGAACGTTTCGAAGACCTGGATGTTTGCCTCGATCGGCAACAATATTGTGGTAAGGACGGCTTATATTTTTGTGGTTTTTGGGTGGGGCCAACGGGGCAGATCAGGGAGATCGCTGTTGACGCGGTAAAAATTGCAAAGGACATTTCTATAAAACAACACGCACTAAGAAATACACGCTGACGAATTCGGATCCGGCCGGGAAACAACTGTCGAATCAGCAGCGCAAGCCCACTTCATTCTCCTGGGCAGCTCTATAATCAACGCCAACCATCCCTTAGATTCAACTACAGTAAACGTACATTCGGTTACAAAGCTTTCTTTCAACTGCGGGATTTTTGCAAAGCAATTTTGCAACAATCAAATAGTCGAAAATGAAAGTTATCCTCACCGGTTCGTTGGGACATATAAGCAAACCACTTACTGAAAAATTAGTTCAACAAGGCCATTCGGTTACCGTCATCAGCAGCAACGCTGCTAAACAAAAAGACATCGAAGCGTTGGGTGCCAATGCTGCAATTGGTTCATTAGAAGACGCTGCCTTTCTTCAGTTGGCATTCACCGGCGCTGATGCGGTGTATACGATGGTGCCGCCGGCAAACTACTTCGACCAGCACCTTGATCTTGTTGGTTACTATCTCCGCCTGGGCAATAACTATTTGGAGGCCATCCAGCATGCTGGGGTGAAAATTGTTATCAACCTGAGTACGATCGGCGCCCATCTAAGCGCAGGCAATGGCATACTGCTCGGTGCGCATCATGTTGAAAATATTTTGAATGGCCTGCCACAAGATGTTTCCATGACCCACATGCGTCCAACTGAATTTTATTACAACTTATTGCCACAGGTTCACTCCGTAAAAAAGAACGGTTTTATTGCCGCTAACATCGGGAACGAAGTTGTAAATGCCTGGGTGTCGCCGCCGGATATCGCGGATGCCATCGCCGAAGAAATTACTTCTGCTTCCGCAGGAAGAAAGATCCGGTACGTAGTAAGCGAAGAGCTCACGTACGATCAACTCATGGCAATCCTTGGTGAAGCCATCGGTAAACCAGGTTTGAAATGGGTAAAGATCACGGATGAACAAATGGTGCAGGATTTGATCGGAGCCGGCATGCAACCTTCCATTGCCGCCGGTTTAACTGAAATGCGAGCGGCCATCGACAGTGGATTGTTGTATGAAGATTATCAATTGCTGAAGCCGATCGCCCTGGGTAAAATTAAAGCCAGCATCTTTGCAAAAGAATTTGCCACGGCTTATCAACAGCAATAAAGAGTGAATTATGCAACCGCATAGATTAAAGTCCATCAGCGAATACCATGCTTTCCGGGGTTTGCCAAAACCTGAGCATCCGCTCGTGAGCGTAATAAATATTGAAGAGATCAAAAAAATCCGGGATGATGAACCTGCCAGTATCATCCAGGATTTTTATTCCATCGCCTTGAAAAAAAATGTCAATTGCGTAATGCATTATGGACAGCAGGAATATGATTTTGATGAAGGCGTGATGATCTTTATCTCGCCAGGACAGGTTTACTCCATACAAGGCAATGCTGCGTTTACCCATACCGGTTGGTTACTATTAGTGCACCCGGATTTCTTCTGGAATAGTGCCCTTGCAAAAACAATCAGGCACTATGAATATTTTGGGTATTCCGTAACGGAAGCCTTGTATCTCTCTGAAAAAGAAGAGGGCATTATCACCGGGGTGTTGCGCAACATTCAACAGGAATACCACGGCAATATTGACAAGTTTAGTCAGCCCGTCATCATCGCTCACCTCGAGTTATTGCTCAGTTATGCGGATCGGTTTTATCATCGCCAGTTCCTTACCCGAAAAATAACCAATCATAAAATACTAAGCCGCCTGGAAAAACTGCTCACCGAACATTTCAATAGTGACGACCTGGTGGAAAAAGGCCTGCCAACCGTGCAGGCCATTGCCCAAACGCTCCATGTGTCGCCAAACTATTTAAGTGGGTTACTAACCGTACTCACCGGGCAAAGCACGCAACAGCACATTCACAACAAGCTCATCGAAAAAGCCAAGGAGAAGCTCTCCATTACCAGCTTATCCATCAGTGAGATCGCCTATGAACTCGGCTTCGAGCATTCGCAGTCCTTTAGTAAGTTATTCAAGACAAAGACAGCATTTTCACCGCTGGAATACCGAAAGTCATTCCAGTAAAAGGAAATCACGCTTTTTATTCCTGTCAGTTTCCGCATTGCGAAAATCAATTTCCCGATTGCATCGTTTTATCCGTTGCCCGTTTCAGATGTTTGCACCTCAATCGTTTTACCGATGTGCGAATTCGAATCCCTCTATTTTTCAGATGACGGCTATGTTGTGCGATGTAAAGAGACCGGGCACTACCAGGTCGCGTTTATGAGCACGATACTCACCCTTACAGAAGTTGACTTCCAGCAATTCTGCAAACTGATTCGAACCAGGTCCGGTGACTGGGAGGGTTATGTTGGCGCAGATACGAGGTGCGTGGTGATTCCCACACCGGCCCAGGGCATTAATTTATTATTTACAAAAAAGGAAGCTTTACAGTTTAACAATATCCTGGAGGAAGCAGACACTGAGAACAGGGCCTTGTCCCTGATGCGGTTATTTAAAATGTGATTAAGAATGGACCACTGAACCCCCACGGAGTAATTGTTGCCCCTGTGGATGTTGAAGATGAAGATGTTCATTCAAGATCTGCCGGGGCTGATTACTTAAATATTTCTCTTAGGCTGGTGTTTTTTTAGTTTAGGCCCTTCAAATTTTTGAAGGGCTTTTCCATTTATTGTGGTTCGGGGGACTGACGACCTTCAAGCATCGCTATAACCAGGTACCTATTTAAAAAAACCTGGTTAGAACGGGAACATTGGTAGTCGTATGCTATTTTATCAGGAACTTCGAAGCGCCACCAGGCGGGC
>JAURWD010000178.1 GCA_030655145.1 Ferruginibacter sp. | reverse complement strand
TGAAAGAGAGTGCCACTACAGCGTATACCTGGCTCCAGGTAAATGCAAAAAAAATGGATATTGATCCCGAAATGTTCAATAAGAAAAACATTCATATTCATGTGCCTGAAGGAGCAGTTCCGAAGGATGGGCCAAGCGCCGGGATTACCATGATGACTGCCCTGGCCAGCGCTTTCACCGGCCGAAAAATTAAGTCGTACCTCGCCATGACGGGAGAGATCACTTTGCGGGGCCAGGTACTGCCCGTTGGTGGAATAAAAGAGAAAGTACTTGCGGCGAAACGATCAGGTCTTAAGGAGATCATTATGTGCTGGCAGAACGAAAAAGATGTGGTGGAAATAAACCCGCTGTTTATCAAAGGAATCAGGTTTCACTACGTGAAAACCATGCAGCAGGTGCTTGAAATTGCCTTAAATTAATTTGATTTTATGCAAACCAAGAGCAACCAAACAACGTATTTAGTGTTGTATAGGTATCAGCATAATTCATGTTGGTTGTTTTAAGGGTTAAAGAGTTCCCCCCGGTTCCCCGGGGGGATATTTTTGTCCGCCAGATTCAATACTCAGTTTGGCGCTTAATGTTCGGAAAGGTTTCGTAGCTATATTCACGCCATGAAATTTTTAGTATACTTCCTGTTTCAACTCATCGGTTTCGCGGCCTTTTCACAATCAACGGCTGTTTCAACTCCAAAAGGAACCTTATTCATTATTGGCGGCGGAACCCGGTCTGAGCAGCTCCTGAAAAATATGCTTGCATTGTCGAAATTAAAGCCGACCGATCACGTGGTTGTGTTGCCAATGTCAAGTGCCGAACCCGACTCTTCATTTTATTATTTTGAACGCGACCTTAAACCGCTCTGCTCCAATACGATCGCGTATTTAAATTTCACTAACAAAGGGGTAACCGATAAGCGTTGGCTTGATTCGGTCAGGAACGCCCGCCTGATCTTTATTACGGGAGGTGATCAAAACCGATTTATGAAGGTCGTGCTACATACCCCGCTTCATACCGCGATCATGCAGGCGTACCAGGCTGGTGCCACGATCGCTGGTACCAGCGCAGGCGCTGCTGTGATGAGTAAAAAAATGATTACCGGGCAGGAACATTCCGGCGATTCAGTGATCACTGGAAGTTTTAAAAAAATTCATTACGACATGGTGGAATTAAAAGAAGGACTTGGCCTGGTTGATAAAGCGATTGTGGATCAGCATTTCGTAGCCCGTAGCAGGTATAACCGGTTGCTGTCGGTGTTGGCTGAAAACCCCACACTTACCTGCTTCGGAATTGATGAAGGAACCGCCCTGGTTATAAAAGGGACTAAGCTAACAGTTACGGGTAGCAGCCAGGTGATCAGGTTAACGACTGCTGCACAGAAAAACACAGCTCCGCGTAAAAACAAACTCGTTCATTTAAGTAATATCCGCTTGGATATTTTTACCCAAGGTGATCAATTTTTAATGCGATAAACCTGCAATCAAACAGCCAATTGGCTAACCTGCTCATGGCATCTTCTTGCTGAATTTTCCAGACCTCATATCTTTTATGTTGGTTATTCACATAAGTTTATAAATTAATTTACAAAATTGCTGGTATCTGGGCTATCTTGCCGGAGCATATTATCTGCTCTTTCTTTGGCAACCCTATTCTAAGCAAAGGCTCTTTCACCATGTTGTCATTTTCATTTTAAACAGAGTTTTAACAGGGGGCATACTTTCATCATCATAATCTACGCTGTATTAAAATAACTTTGCAAATCATCAAAAAAATTTGAGTATGAGATCACATTTGCTCCTGATTATTCCTGTTTCCATGGCCTTGTTATTTGGCTCTTGTGTTAGCAAAAAAGTTCTGAAGGGAGAACAGTTGCGCTACGTGGAACTGCAAACTCAACACACAAAATTGCAGGAAGAACTGAAGACCTGTAACGACCTTACGATTGAAAATGCCAGGAAAAAAGCGTTGCTGGACGCTGAAATTGAAAACCTGAAAAAGCAGGTCGACTTCCTGAAAGAAAATAACAACCAGGCCTTGAAGCAACTGGAAAGCCTTTCAGTTATTTCCGGATCGCAGGCTGAGAGCATCAAAAAATCACTGGATAATATCGGTGCTAAAGATGCTTACATCCAGGACCTGCAATCCGCGTTAAACCGGAAAGACTCTTTGAATCTTGCTTTGGTTACGAACTTAAAAGGCGCCATTGGAAATATGGATGACAAAGACATAAACATTAAGGTGGATAAAGGTGTCGTATATATTGATATTTCTGATAAGCTGTTATTCAAGAGCGGAAGCTATGAGATCACTGACCGTGCGAAAGAGGTGTTGGGTAAAGTGGCCTTGGTGTTAAAAAATCAGCCGGAAATTGAATTTATGGTGGAAGGACATACGGACAATGTTGCCTTCAAAGGTGGCGCTGCCTTGCTCGACAACTGGGACCTGAGTGTTAAAAGGGCTACAACCGTCGTACGGGTTTTACAAAATCAGTATGGACTTGATCCGGCTCACATGGCTGCAGCCGGCCGCAGTGAATACAAACCGGTAGCGGACAACACCACTACTGAAGGGAAGGCAGCTAACCGTCGCACAAGGATCGTTATTTTGCCACAACTTGACCAGTTCTTTAAATTGTTAGAGACAAAAAAATAATCCAAACAAATTCCATATATCCCAAAAAAAGCCACCTGTATTTAGGTGGCTTTTTTGATGCGCAGAACCGTCATCTATTTTATGTTATTCAGCAGCTCTTGGCGGCTCTTTTTTGGAAAGCAGGAGGCTATCCTTTAATAATTCGTTCCGTTCGAATACTTTCCTTTCGTTCTTAAATACTTTTTTCTCCATTTTGGTAAAACGGTCGCCTATTTCCGGACGCCCTGCATCTACCCAGGCCGTAAACCAAAAATCCGCTATCAGGTTAGCGCTTTTTAATAACTGCTCATTGATCGAACTACCGAGCGCAGCAGCATATGCTTTCGCGAATTCGGAGGTATAACTCCTCACCTCTTTTCCACGCCTCATTTGCATCCTGTACTTTTTATCAGTAGGAAACTTGCCCGTTACTTCCTTCTCCTTTGCCAACACCTCTGGTACCAGCATATAAGAAGACCGGATGGCCTCCCAGATAGCACCTGCCGGATCTTGCAGGTAAGTGGCCTGGTGTTTGTCGTACAATTGATAATTTCCAATAAGGATCTCCGGTATCATACTTTCCCAAAGACTATGAATTCCTTTTTGATCGCTCAACTGTCCATCATAATTTTCCGTTGTGTGTAATGGCACATGCGCATCCCCAATGTAGTGAGCAAGATCAGTTGCATAAAAAAGTATACTATCCCCTACGCCTGAACGAAACGCTTCAGTTAGTTTAGTTTTCATCCGTACGATCTCGTAGGGGACATAACCATAGAGCAACAAACTGTCTCTTGTATAAAGGCGTTGCGCAGAATCCCAATCAAACGGCATTGCATAGGCCGCATTGTCTCCAAACTTTTCCAGGTCAATAAAATGACGGGGCGCTTCGGTGCTGTCTGTATTGCGGCGAGTATCTGCACGACCGGCATTTGCAACCAGGTATTTCATTTGCTTATAAAAGAAAGGCTGTAGTTGCTTTGGCAACTTATAAACGGCCAATTGAACCGTGGTCTTGTGGATCAAAAATCCCCAGCTTCCGCAAGTAAGCAAAATACCAACCAGCACAAAACTGAGCACAATATTCTTTGTAAATGACATATTAAAAATTGAGGCACAAAAGTAAAGTTTCTGTGGCAGTCTTCGGGTAGCGGTAACAACTAATTATCGGGTACACTGTTAAAGGCTGCGAGATATTTATCTATGTAGAATTCTTTTGATTTCGATTTATACTGCATAATGAATCGCGGGTGTTCTAACGCAATGACATTTTTAAAATACTTTTTTTCCTCGTTTAACTTTCGCAGGAACTTTTCATTTTTTCCAGTTCCAAAACAGAAGCAGGTGTCGGTAAAAATTCCAAACTGCAATTGCTTTTCGATACTCTCGATCATGAACGGATAAACTGAATTGGTCAATTCTTTACTGTCGTAATAATTGTAATTAATGGGCCTTCCTTTTGGACCTGCGGACGTAAAACCTAAAGGTGAGATGGAATTGATGTAAAACTTTTTATAAAACGCAGCTGCACCGCCAAAGGCGGTTATCATTTCATAAATGAAAACCGAGGAGGGTTCATGGGTCACTTTTTTATCATAGGCCAAACCGCAATTTTCTACCAACCGCTTGCTGTCGGTAAATGGAATCCCGGTCACCCCACCCCCGAACCGCCCTGGATTAATCCCGAGGATCAGGTATCGCTTAAGATTGTCAGCGTAAAACTTTCGATAAAACGCAGCACTCAACTCAGGCACACCATTTTCTTCCCGGAAAGGGTTCATTATTTGTATCCCATCGGGTAAATTTCCGGTGTAGTCAATCCCGAGGTTGAAATTGATCACCTTGTCAGCAAAACTCTTCATTGAAAAAATTAACAGGCATAAAAAAAGGATGGCAACGCGAAGTTACCATCCTTTCCTTTTCATGACCGCAGCTCCTACCCGACAACAATCTCTCTCTTTTCTGCAGCTGCTTTGCCGGCAACAAGGGGCAAACTCACCTGGAGCACGCCATCAACATACTTTGCTTTGATGTTGTCAGCATCGATGGATGCATCCAAAGCAAAGGTTCTTTCAAATGCGCCCCTGCTGTACTCTCTTAAGATCCACTCAGGCCTGGGAAAACCTTCGGGTGGAAAATAAGAAACACGTAGCTGGTCGCCCTGGACGTCAAGGTGAAAATGCTCCCTGATTCGTCCTGGTGCAAAGACCAGCATCTCGATACTCTCCGGGGTTTTGAAAATGTTGACGGCAGCCCGTTGCATGGAACGGCCGGGCATCGCACTTTTGCGTGCGTAATTGCCCTCATAATAATTGCCTTTAGCGGCACATGACTGGTTGTAGTGCATGTTTTTTCATTTTAATTGGTGAACAATATTTACATCATTGAAGACGAATGACCACGCACAATATTTTATTTAAAACAGTAACTTACTTTGGAAACACAAAATGCATTTACCAGATGACCATTGAAGCCTTCCGGAACCTCGCCTTATCATTTCCGACAACAACGGAGCAACCACATTTCGAGAAAACATCTTTCAGGATCAACAAAAAAATATTCGCAACCCTCGACGAAAAATCTGGTAACGCCTGCCTAAAACTGGATGAGGTGAGCCAATCTGTTTATTCCGCAACAGCGCCGGGTTTCATCTACCCCGTAAAAAATAAATGGGGCAAGCAAGGCTGGACAATTGTCGAGCTGGCTAATATCGAACTTACTATCGCCAGCGAGATGTTACAACTGAGCTTAGAACTGCTTGAGCGAAAACCAAGGCCCCGCTCTCAAAAGGATTAGTTTTTATGAAGCCCTGGTTGAGTTTTACTGGCATTTGATTTCCTTTCCCTGCCTGGTCAAAATGGTTTCTTTCCGTAATTTTGCCGGATGTCAAAACCTGTAATTTGTATCGGTGCTGCGCTCGTCGATGAGCTGTTTCATGCAAACAGCGAGATGCTGATGCACACTACCAATGAAGTAACTGTTACTCGAGCTGCGGGCGGCGTGAGTCGAAATATTGCACACCAGCTTTCCTTGTTGGGCGTGCCGGTTCAACTCATAAGTGTGTTTGGAAATGATGCCGATGGTGACTGGCTTAAAAAAGTTTCCGCGGATGCGGGAATTTTATTGAATGCTTCAATCACCGCTCCCGTTGCAACGGGTAAATACACTGCCATCATTTGTGAAGATGGCTCAATGTTTACTGCGCTCCTGACGAATGCGGCCCTTCACCTGATCACTGCCGACTATTTGCGTGAACACGAAGCCCTGCTGAAAACCGCCCCATATATTATGGTAGATGCCAACATTAGCCTGGAAGCATTTACCTGGTTGATAAAATTTACGAATAAGCATGACATTCGCCTCATCATAGAACCAGTATCAGTTCCCCCGGCTAAAAAAATTGCTGCCCTGGATTTCGATGGAGTCTACCTCATAACGCCAAATGAGGACGAACTGCCAGCGCTTTGCAGTGAAGAGGCACGCACTACCGAAGACCAGATAAAAGAGCTACTCGGGCGTGGCGTTCAAAATATCTGGCTCCATCGCGGAGCGAATGGGTCCGCACTTTACAAACAATTTGAAACGCTTCAACTACATGCGCCACAGGCGGAAGTTATCGATTGCACGGGCGCCGGTGATGGATCTGTTTCTGGTTTCATTTTCTCGAAATACAATGGCAAGGATAATCTAAATAGTCTGCGAACCGCTCATACCCTGTCTGCCGAAATATTACAAGTGCACGGTGGCATCGCTACTCACTTAAACCAGGACAAATTGCTCCAACTTGTTTCCAAATATTATAATGAATAAGTCATTCATTGAAATTGATCCCACGGTACGGGAAGCCTTAAATACAGGTGTGCCAGTGGTTGCATTGGAATCAACGATCATCTCTCACGGTATGCCCTACCCGAAGAATGTCGAAACGGCCCTGGCCGTAGAAGAAATGGTTCGGTCGAATGGAGCTGTTCCGGCGACGATCGCAATTTTTGAAGGTAAGTGCCGCATTGGCTTAAACGCCGAACAATTGGAATATTTTGGCAAGGCGGCAGGTGTTTGGAAAGTTAGCCTCCGCGATATCCCATATGTGCTGAGCAAACATTTATATGGTGCAACTACGGTGGCAGCAACCATGCGGATTGCTTCTTTTGCAGGTATTAAAGTTTTGGCCACGGGTGGCATCGGCGGTGTTCATCGTGGCGCAGCTACAAACATGGATATTTCGGCGGACCTTACAGAGATGGCGCAGACCTCCGTCGCAGTGATTTCTGCTGGTATAAAGTCGATCCTTGACATCGGGCTTACCCTGGAGTACCTGGAAACACAGGGTATACCTGTTGTAACAGTCGGGCAAGATGAATTCCCGAGTTTCTATTCTACCAAGAGCAAATATCCATCTCCGCTACGTCTGGATACCTTCGAAGAAATTGCCAGCATGTTACACACAAAATGGTCCTTGGATCTTCGTGGGTCGGTATTGATCGCCAACCCTGTACCAGCAGCGCTCGGGCAGGATTATCATACGATCGAGGCCCACATTCAAGATGCCCTCGCAGCTGCTGCAGTTTCGGATGTAAAAGGCAAAGACATCACTCCTTTTCTCCTGAAATACATTGCAGAAAATTCAGCAGGTGAAAGCCTCGAAACCAATATAGCCCTGGTGTTGAATAATGCCAGGCTTGGCGCAGCGATCGCTGTCGCTTTACAAAAATTGGAGTAAGCATTCTTTCGAAATCAACAACCATTTCATTGGTTTTTACGGCGGCTGAAAGCAGGCATGTTAATGAATGCTAACTCGTGTCAGCAAGAATCGTCAAGGCTCCAAAAACGGACTCATATAACGGTTTAAGTGGTTGAAATACTTTTGCTCCTCCCTGTTTCTTTTAACATTATGTGTATAAAAAACCCTGCACTTAATCAATGGCATTTACTTAAATTTGGATAGGTTCAAAACCACAACATTTATTTAATCAGTCCTTCAGTTAACTTTAAACCAAACGTACATTGACAGAAACAATTATTAACCTCGAAACAGTTAATCCTATTGAGTTTTTTGGTGTAAATAACGGCAAACTCGATATTCTCAAAAAGAAATTTCCCCTTTTAAAAATTCTTAGTCGTGGCACACAAGTAAAACTGAGCGGGTCGCCCGAGCAGATTGTAGATGCCAAGGAAAAAATTGACCTCATTGTTCAGTACATCGAACGCAATGGTCACATGAGTGAAAATTATTTCGAACAAATTCTCGGAGGTGACGATCAGAAGGTTGTTGACAATTTCGTTGATCGTAATCCGAATGACGTACTTGTTTTTGGACCAAACGGTAAAACAGTTCGGGCACGAACTGCAAATCAAAAACGAATGGTAACCGCGGTTGATAAAAATGACATCGTGTTTGCTATTGGGCCTGCCGGTACCGGTAAAACCTACACCGCTGTTGCCCTTGCGGTAAGGGCGCTGAAAGCCAAAACGGTAAAGAAAATTATTCTTACTCGCCCGGCAGTTGAGGCAGGCGAAAACCTGGGTTTTCTGCCCGGTGATCTAAAGGAAAAAATTGATCCCTACCTGCGTCCATTATACGACGCTTTGGATGACATGATTCCTGCAGATAAGCTTGGGTACTACATGACAACCCGGACAATTGAAATTGCCCCGTTGGCGTATATGCGTGGCCGTACCCTCGACAACGCCTTTATCATTTTGGATGAAGCGCAAAATACAAATGACGGTCAGTTAAAAATGTTTCTAACCCGTATCGGCGCAAATGCAAAAGCCATTATAACCGGTGATCCGACCCAGATTGATCTACCGAAAAATATGCGCAGTGGAATTGATAAAGCCCTTCGCATTCTTAAGAACGTTGATGGCATTGCGCACATCGAACTCGATGAGGAAGATGTGGTCAGGCATAAACTGGTAAAAGCCATTATTAAAGCATACGATAAGGATAAAGAAAATGAACCAGTTAACGAACGGCGATAAAATCAGCACATTAAAACTACAATGAGAAAACTATTCGCCATTCTATTGGTATCTACCCTGCTTTACAGTTGCAGGAGTGCTCAATCAGGAACTCCAACCGCTGCCGTTAATTCGTTCATAGAAGCAGCACGCACCGGTGATTTCGAGGAGATTAAAAAACATATCAGCCAGCAGGACATCAGTCTTATGGAAATGGGCCAACGGTTTCTTTCAAACGTGGATTCGAATGCGGCGAATGAAATGAAAAACAAGTTTTCAAATGAGTTTAAAGAAAAGGTAAAGGACGTCAGGATCGATGTAAAAAAAGAAACCGTTGATGGTAACAAAGCTACAGTTGACGTCCAGTTCACACATGAAGGGAAAACCGACACAAAGCCATTTAGTCTTGTCAAAGAAGATGGACAGTGGAAGATCTCTCTAATGTCAACCGGGATGGACCTATCAGGTACAAACAAGGCTGAAGTGGAAGAGGCCATGAAATCCATCAATATTGACAGTTTGCAAAACGCAGTAAAAGAAGAGATGGGTGAAATGAGTAAGCTTGACAAAGATTCACTTAACAAAGTGATCAATGAAGGCATGAAGGAGTTAGAAAAACTGAAACAGGAACAGAAAGAAAAACAGTAACCTGGCATTTATATAAAAAAGCATCCTGTAACACAGGATGCTTTTTTATTTGCATATTGCAAAGATGTTTAACTTTAAACCATGAACATAAGAATCTGCTTTTCCTTCATACTTATGCTGCTCTTCACCGCCTGCGGTGATAAGAAAACAGTTCCCAATACCGACATTGAAGTTGCGCAGGCATTTATTCAAAGCATTCTCGATAATAAATTTGAAGACGCGGAGAAATTTGTCCTGAAGGAAGAAACAAACGAGGAATATTTCAAGTTATTCAAAACAGAGTACAAGTCGAAGAACAAAGAAGAGCTTGAAAATTATCGCAATGCAGACATCATCATCAACGAGATTGCACCAATGAATGATTCGGTAAGCATTATAAACTACTCCAATTCCTACATCCGCGATAAAAGCAACAAATTGAAAATGGTAAGAGTTGACGGCAAGTGGCTGGTAGATTTAAAATATACTTTCTCAGGAAATATGTAGCCGTACTATGCTAAGGAATTTATTATTGATCGGCCTTGGTGGAGCACTGGGAAGCATACTACGCTATGGAACATCCTTGCTTGTCGGATCTCGGCCGTTTCCCTGGGCCACTTTTATTATTAATATTACCGGGAGTTTTTTGATTGGATTGGTGATGGCCTACAGTTTAAAGAACGAATGGTTTAACCAGCACTGGAAGCTATTTCTTGCGACGGGTTTTTGTGGAGGCTTTACAACTTTTTCAACTTTCTCATTAGAAAATATTCAATTGTTACAGGAAGGAAAATGGAGCTTGTTCGCTGTTTATTCGGCAGGAAGTTTATTATTGGGCATCATGAGTATTTGGTTGGCCTTTAAATTTGTCAACTCGGTTTAGTCAAAGACGATATTAATTACAGTTAAAAACAAATCAAATTATGTACGTACTTCATCCATGGCATGGAGCTCATTACGGTAGCGAAGCTCCGCAGGTAGTGAACGGCCTTATAGAAATTTCGCAAGGCTCAAAAGCGAAATACGAAATCGATAAGCCGACCGGTCTGTTGCTGCTTGACCGTGTTATTTATTCCTCGTTTCACTACCCCGTAAACTATGGATTTATTCCGCAGACGCTTGGAGAAGATGGTGATCCATTGGATATCCTGGTGATTTGCAGCGAGAGCATACAACCTTTGTGCCTGGTAGAAGCTACTGTCATCGGCAACATGCAGATGATCGATAACGGCGAACGCGATGACAAGATCATTGCAGTAGCTACAAAAGATCCAACGGTCAATCACTACACAGATGTAAACGATCTGCCGCGCCACTTTTTTGCTGTGTTAAAAAATTATTTTGAGCAGTATAAAGTTTTGGAGAATAAGGTTGTGTTGATAGATCACTTCCAGGACAAGTCCGCGGCTTACAATGTCATTAATGAGGCTATTGACCTGTACAGCAAAACCTACCCTAAAAAAGAGAATGTTTAAGAGAGCCATGGATACCCAAACAATATTGATCGTGATCCTTATCGGCATAGCAGCTGGTATTCTCGGGGGATTAGTCGGTGTTGGCGGAGGACTGATCATCGTCCCTGCATTGGTTTACTTTCTCGGTATGTCGCAACATTCTGCCCAGGGCACTTCGCTTGGCCTTATCATGTTACCCGTAGGGATTTTAGGCGTATTACATTATTATAAAGAGGGCCACGTTGATTTCAAGATCGTGGCCCTTCTTGCTATTGGTTTTCTCGTAGGAAGTTTCTTTGGGAGCAAAGTAGCGCTGAGTCTTTCCCAGGAAACGATCAAAAAAGTTTTTGCTATGCTGATGATCCTGGTTGCTATCAAAATGCTCTTTTTCGACAAGCCAAAGTCGAGCTCGAAATCTCCAAATAATATAGAAAATTCGGCCAGCGTGAAATAATACAGGCATCCCCATACCTCGAAATTCTTTCTTCATCTCCCATCTTAATTGCTGACAAACTGACACTCTAATCAGTTTATTGCCTATTTTTGCACTCCTAAATTTTAAGATGGAAGCATTAATAAATCTTACTGGCAAAACACATGATGAGGCAAGGCAAGGCGAAGCCTATGCTCCCTTGTCAAGGGAAGCAGCCGTGTTCCAAAAAAGATTTTATATAGAAAGTTATGGGTGTGCGATGAATTTTGCCGACAGCGAGGTGGTTGCTTCTATCCTGCAATCAAACGGTTTTGGCCCAACGAAAGATTTTGAAGAAGCAGATCTTATATTCCTGAATACCTGTTCTATCCGCGAAAAGGCGGAGGCAACAGTCCGTAAGCGGTTGACTGAGTTTCGAAAGCTGAAAAAACAGCAGCCCGGAATATTGATCGGCGTACTGGGATGCATGGCCGAAAGATTAAAAGAGAAATTTCTCCAGGAAGAAAAACTCGTGGACTTGGTGGTTGGGCCTGATGCTTATAGAAGTTTACCGGGCCTTATCGAAGAAGCTGAAACTGGCCAGAAAGCGGTGAATGTTTTGTTGAGCCGGGATGAAACCTATGCAGACATTGCCCCGATCAGGTTGAACAGCAATGGGGTAAATGCCTTTGTGAGTATCATGCGGGGATGTAACAATATGTGCTCGTTTTGTGTGGTGCCTTTTACGCGAGGCCGCGAACGCAGCCGGGATGCAGACTCTATCGTAAATGAATGTAAAGATTTGTTCGCAAACGGCTACCGGGAAGTGACCTTGCTTGGGCAAAATGTAGACAGTTACCATTGGATAGCTTCACATACTGTACAGTCTGGCCAAACGGGTACTGTTGCTGATAATAACCAACCAGTCACTTTTTCGATGTTGCTGGAGCGGGTGGCACAGATCCATCCAGATCTTCGGGTACGGTTTTCAACCTCCCATCCTAAAGACATAACCGATGATGTGTTGTATACCATCGCGAAATATGACAACATCTGCAATTACATACACTTACCGGTGCAGAGCGGAAGCAGCCGCGTACTGCAGCTGATGAACAGAACTTACTCACGGGAGTGGTACATCGCAAAGGTGAATCGCATCCGGGAACTTATCCCTGACTGTGGATTATCTACAGACATGATCACCGGCTTTTGTACAGAAACCGAAGAAGACCACCAGCAATCGCTGAGCCTTATGGAATTCTGTAAGTATGATCTTGCTTACATGTATTTTTATAGTGAACGCCCCGGAACCTTGGCCGCCCGCCGGTTTGAAGACGATATTCCCGAGCCCATCAAAAAAAGGAGGCTACAGGAAATGGTTGATCTCCACCGGCAGCATTCTTTACAAAGTATGCAACGTGACGTGGGCAAACGTTTTAAGGTGTTGGTGGAAGGAACCTCCCGCAAAAGTGAAAACGAATTGTACGGTCGCAATGATCAAAATAAGGTGGTAGTTTTTCCAAAAGCTGATCTCCGAAAAGGAGAATACGTTTGGGTTACTATCAATGCCTGCACTGCCGGCACCTTACTTGGCACGCCCGATCATAAGTGACGTGATAACCTTGGAACAGTTTAATAATAATTTCTCCCGGGAGCTTCTGCGACCGGGGTTTCAAACAGATAACAATGGATTTACAAGCAATAAAAAACCGGTTTGGAATTATTGGAAATTCACCCGGTCTTAATCATGCGCTGAATGTCGCAACCCAGGTCGCCAACACAGACTTAAGTGTTTTGATCAACGGTGAAAGCGGCGTGGGAAAAGAGGTTTTTTCCCAGATCATTCACGCGCTGAGTGCCCGCAAACACAATCCCTTTATTGCGGTCAATTGCGGTGCGATCCCTGAAGGAACTATTGATTCAGAATTATTTGGTCACGAGAAAGGATCTTTTACCGGGGCACTGGATAGCCGGAAAGGATATTTTGAAACCGTTAATGGCGGCACCATCTTTTTGGATGAGATCGGTGAGTTGCCGCTTGGAACCCAGGCTCGCCTGTTGCGGGTACTCGAAACCGGCGAATACATTCGCGTTGGTAGTAGTAAGGTTCAGAAGACGGATGTGCGGGTGATCGCTGCAACCAACAAAGAGCTCTTGGAAAGTACGCAGACCGGTAAGTTTAGAGAGGACCTTTATTACCGGTTAAATACGGTGCCCATCAGGGTGCCCTCCCTTCGGGATCGAAAAGAAGACGTTCCATTATTGTTTCGCAAGTTCGCCGCGGATTTTTCTGACCGGTACAAAGGGCTACCGATCCAGTTAGAAGACGACGCCAAAACTTTGTTAATGAATTATCCCTGGCCGGGCAATGTTCGTGAATTGAAGAATATTGCGGAGCAGATTTCCGTGCTTTCAAAAGAAAAAAATATTACCGCGAAGGAGCTACAGCAATTTCTGCCCGAAAACAATTTCAATCGCTTACCCGTGCTCGTTGGTGGTAAGGCAGCGCTGAGCCAGCAGGAGTTTGCAAATGAACGCGAGATTTTGTACAAGCTGTTTTTTGATATGAAAAAGGATGTAAATGAATTGAAGAAAATGTTCTTCGAAATTTTACAAAACCCGGGCATCGCACAAAACATTCCGATGTACAATAACAACCTGGATGGCATGATCCCGGAGCATAAATCGTCCATCCCGGCTAATAATTACCAGCAACAAGGCGCTCCGGTATTCATCAACCAGGGTGATGACATTCACCACCACGAAGCCATCGAGGAATCGCTTAGCATCATGGACAAGGAAAAAGAGTTGATCATCAAAGCGCTCAAAAAACACAAAGGCAAAAGAAAAGATGCATCTTCCGACCTCGGCATCAGTGAAAGAACCCTTTACAGAAAATTAAAAGAATATGATATTGAAGAATAGAAAAGTGAAGGATGGTGCCGTCAGCTCTTTTTTTTCGCTGAAACTGCTGATTGTGCTGACATTGATCTTAGCCATATTTAATTATGCCAGCTGCAAATACTCTTTTAAAGACACCTCCCCGATTCCGGAAGAGATCAAAACATTTCGCGTAAACTTTTTCGAGAATAAAGCACGGTACGTAAATCCTCAATTGAGCCCGGCGGTGACGGAGCGAACCAAACAGAAGATCATTGGCAATACCCGTTTGAGGCAGACCAATGATGAGGATGCTCACTATGATATTTCCGGCTATATCTCAGATTATAATGTTACCACGAGTGGTATTTCCAACAACAACGCAAGCGCCAACCGGTTGTCGGTTTCCTTTCACCTCGTTTTTAAGAACACGTTGGATCAAACAAAAAATTTTGAGACGGATCTCTCCAATAACTTTGATTTTCCTGCCAACCAAAGTCTGGAGCAGGCACAGGCAGCATTAGGAGAAGAGATCGTGAAAAATATCGTGGATGCCATTTTCAATAAAATATTCTCCAACTGGTAAGCCTAAAATTTTCCAGCAATAACCATTTTAGGATTTAAATAATACCTTCGGCCAATGGGTGACACGCATCAACTTTTCGAATCTTTATTCCGGCCCAGGATCGGCGAAGAAACTGAAGTAGCTTTCTTGAAACAACTAACAGCAGATCATCCTTATTTTTCTCCCGCCCAGTTTTTTTTACTGCAGCGCACTAACACAAATGATCCGGCATACCCGGATCAGGCAGCCAGGACGGCTTTATTGTTTAACAATCATTTTTGGCTAAACCTAAAACTGGAGGAAGCAAATGATGGTCGTATTATAACATTGAGCGACAATATTAGCGATGAAGAAAAAGTTGCAACTGAAGCTGATGAAATCGTCGAAAATGAATTACCGGGTAGTGAGCACCTAAACTCAAATAATTCAGCAAGCAATCAGGACCTTGAGGCAGCCGTTGTTGAATCCCATGAAGATCCTGGGATTTCCATTGAAGAAGTTGCGGGTGATAATGCCGTTGAATTTGCAGACCCCGCCGATAATGTTTCGCCTGAAGAAGCTGCGCCAATTCAAGATGCCCAGGTCGAAATCCCGGTTAGCGAGGAGGAAAGTTTTGTGGAGGATTACCCCGATGCAGTTGTTGAGCCAATACAAAGCGAGTCAGAAATACTTTCGGAAAACCTGGTCACAGAGGAGCAGCAGCTTATTTCTGCCGTTGAAGAAACAGCAGCTCCGATTGTGGATGAGGAGAATCTTGCTAACCCGTCTGATGCCGATGAAGTAGAAATTGATCCTACAGAACAAACCGAGTTGGCGCCGATGCATCTCAAACTCAACCTGCAGCAAACCCCCGTCACAGACGACACCTTAACGTTCGAACCACTCCATACTACCGACTATTTTGCCAGCCAGGGAATAAAATTGAGCAGCGAGATACAATCAACAGATAAACTCGGGAAACAACTCAGAAGTTTTACAGAATGGTTAAAAACCATGAAGAAAGTTCATACTGACCAACCTGCCGACAATGTGAATCAAACGGACGTAACCATCCAAAAATTAGCGGAAAAGTCAAATGCGGAGGATGAGGTAGTTACAGAAGCCATGGCAGATGTGCTTATTCAGCAGGGAAAAGGAAATAAAGCGCAAGAAGTGTATCGAAAATTAAGTTTGCTCAATCCCGCTAAAACCGCTTACTTTGCAGCCAAAATTGATCAACTAAAAGAACAGTGATATGTTAATTGTATTTGGAATCCTGGTTATTCTTGCTTCGGTTATACTGGGTTTGATTGTATTGGTTCAGAACCCGAAAGGTGGCGGTCTGTCAGGTAGTTTAGGTGGATTCGGCAACCAACTGATGGGCGTAAAACAAACTACAGATGTGCTTGAAAAAGGCACCTGGGTTTTCGCGGCAATCGTTGGTATTTTGTGCATTATTTCGCCAGTTTTCATTCCCCAGAACGCAGGGGCTTCTTCTAAAAATGATGACTTAATTAATAAAGCACCAGCAAGTTTACCGCAGCAACAAAATGCTGCTCCCCTTCCCGGTGCTGCAAAATCAGTGACTGATACAATCAAGTAGTAATCGTTGTCTTAAACTTTTTTACGCCCCGTCCTGTTACAGGTCGGGGTTTTTTATTTTACTTTGGGCAACCTTGGAACATTAACTATGGCAGCAAGAAAAAAAATCACAGGTATTATCGTTGGCGCATTAATCGTTGGTGCTGCTATTGCAGGATGGCAGGTGTTTGGTCCAAATACAAATTTTGAAGAAGATAAAAAAAGCCTGTTTATAAAAACCGGCAGTGGTTTTGAAAATGTCATGCATGACCTTCAAGAGGCGAAAATAATTCGTAGCCCAAAGATTTTCCGTTTAGTCGCCGGCCAGGTTGACTATGATACAAATGTTAAGGCCGGCAAATTTACGATCAGCAAAGGCGCAAGTATTTATAGCATCGTCCGTCAGCTCCGCTCCGGGAACCAAACACCTGTAAATCTTGTCATTAATAAACTGAGGACTAAAGAAGACCTGGCAAAAAAGATTGGAAGCAGCTTCGAAACTGATTCAGTGGCGGTGATCGATTATTTAAATACAAATGATTCCCTTTCCCGCTATGGGCTGGATACCAACACCGTGATGACTGCAATCATTCCTAACACTTACAGTGTTTTATGGAACACTCCTGTTAACCGCATTTTCAAAAAACTATACGAGGAGCAAAAAGTATTCTGGAACGACGAACGCAAACAAAAAGCCAAAGGCCTCAATCTTACCCCCCAGCAAGCCTATATCGTTGCCAGCATTGTTGAGGAAGAAACAAATAAGGATGCGGACAAAGGCAAAATAGCAAGTGTTTATATCAACCGGCTTGAAACAGGGATGCGCCTGGGCGCTGATCCAACAGTAAAATTTGCTATGAAAGATTTTGGCCTGAAAAGGATCTATCACAAACACCTGGAATTTCCTTCTCCATATAATACTTACCGGAATGAAGGATTGCCGCCCGGCCCTATTTGTACGCCTTCGCCGAAAACAATTGACGCGGTACTCAATTCTCCCAGTACTTCTTACCTCTACTTTGTCGCGAAGCCCGACCTGAAAGGTTTTTCCAATTTTGCCACTTCCTACCAGGAACATTTGAAATTCGCAAAGGAATACCAGGCAGCCCTCGATAGTTTCATTCGCCTGAAGCAAGCTAATGCTGCCAACGGGCAATAGGTCCTATTTGATTAAAGGTTAGTTTTGAAAGCAGATAACAGGGTATTCTAAATGACCAAGCTCGAACGCATCATAATAACGAGGACGCCTATTGCTTTCTTTTTAAGAAAAAGCAAACATTGGTACCTGCCGGGTTTTGAAGGTGCACCGGTTTTTGACGTGATCAAGTTTTTCTTCAAGCAGGTAAAAACAGTGGGACTTACCGAGCGGGCGTCAGCCATTGCATATAACTTTATCATGGCAATCCCCCCCTCCTTCCTTTTTCTTTTCACCCTGGTTCCGAACCTGCCCTTCATCTCTAAATTGAGTATCAAGCGAGAATTACATGGGCTCATCCGTGATATTATTCCGGCCAAAGGCCATAACAGGTATCTTATAGATTTTGTAGACTCGTTTTTAGATGACTCTAAGATCGCCTTACTTTCTTCGGGTTTATTGCTCGCGTTATTTTTTGCCAGCAACGCGATGATGGGATTGATGCGCTCGTTCAATAAAAATTACATAGGCTTCGCTAAGAGAAAAGACCTGCACAATCGCTGGACGGCACTCAAGCTCACCGTCATCATTTTTTTGCTCGTGCTGGGTTGCCTCGTATTACTGATCTCACAGGGATCGCTGTTGAAGTGGATCGGTATCAAGAGCAGCACCTTGCGGGAGATCATTTTTTATGCCCGCTGGATCTTCATTGTCGCCCTAATCTATTACTCCATCGCATTTATATATAAATATGCGCCTGCTGTCGAGAAACGCTGGAAGTTGCTTTCACCTGGAACGATAATCGCCACCTTTCTGAGTATTCTTTCTACGATTAGCTTTTCTTATTTCGTCAATACGTTTGGTAAATACAATGCGCTCTACGGTTCCATTGGAACGGTCATCGTATTTATGGCGTTGGTTTACATCAACTCGTTGGCTTTGCTGATTGGTTTCGAGATCAATGTGAGTATCAAATCGCTCCGCTCTCTTGCCGAGAAACGCGAGATTGAAGAAAGAGCAGCCGCGGCAACTGCAGCTAACCTTAAATAGTTAGAGCATCGCTACACTCGGAGAGCATTAATTCGCATTTCTTGACGAAAATTTAAAACACCTTACTAATGGACATCCACAAAAAAATTGCAACAGAAATTTTACTGCGGAATAACGCTCCAATTGCCGACTTTGAAAATTTGTCTCCGAACAATTTTCATCATATTCTTTACGATACTTATTCTGAAAATTCTCCAGTTCATTTTCAAAAAATAATAGAAAACGAAACGCTGGACCAAGTTTCATTATTTAGGATTGCGGAGGAATATATTAAGATTATTGAAAGAGATAAATTCATTAAACTGACACCTCTCGGAGCATTACCTAAAAAAGTAATGATTGAGCTTTATGAAAAAAAATTCATTGATGACGAAATGATTGAAAGTGGAATTACAAAGCTGTGGAGAGAAGAAGATTGTATTGCGATAATGAGTATGAAAATTGCAACGCAGCTAGCCGGACTTACGAAAAAGACCAAGAATAAGCTGATCCTCACAAAAAAAGGACTAAGCTTTTTAAAACCCGGAAACAGGCAGCAATTTTTTGAATTATTTATTTCAACATTTGCCGATAAATTTAATTGGGGCTATAATGATTTGTTTCCAGAAAAACCAATTGGACAAAGAGGCTGGACTTTTACAATCTATCTTTTAGGGAAATACGGACAGAACTTTCAGCATGACAGCTTTTACGCAGAAAAATATTTGAAAGCATTTCCAGATTTTGTTACCTCTTTTGAGTCAGACTCTATGTGGACAGACGTACAACAATTTGCACATTGCTTTGCTGTCAGAAGTTTTGAAAGATTTTTAGGCTGGTTTAACCTTATAGAAATTGATAAAAACGGGAAACATTTTTGGAACAGCGAAACTAAAATAAGAGCAACGGAGATATTGCCAGGAATTTTCAGTATCGATATGTAAGAATTTTAACTGGTTTTTACAACTAAGCCGCAGCTAACAATCATCCGTTAATAGTCCGACATATTTTGCTAAGCGCGGGAAATGAAGATTTCAAAAATTTCCGTTGCTTTTCAGAAACATTCCTGGTTACAATTCCTGCCACGCAGGACTTGCAAAAGGTAGTCAGGAACTTAACGCCTGGATCGTTCTATTGAGCTGTCTCCACTGCGCAGTGATCATCAGAAATCTCACCAGTTCTTACTCCCGGTGATTTATTTAGAACCGGACAAATGAATCTCACTCCACAATAAATTAGCTTTTTGGCTAATCACGTATTTCAACTAATTTTGCCAGCGCTTTTGGTTTACAGTTGGTCAGTCAATAAACTGTCCGGATTGCAGGCCTTTTTTCAAATACTAACATTTAAAATCAAAATCGAATATGGCATACGATGTAATCGTTTTAGGGAGCGGACCGGGTGGGTATCCGGCGGCAATCAGGGCAAGTCAGCTAGGAAAAAAGGTAGCTATCGTAGAAAAGGAAAGTTTGGGTGGTGTATGTCTCAATTGGGGCTGCATTCCCACAAAAGCGTTATTAAAAAGTTCGCAGGTATATGAATACGCTAAACATGCTGCTGATTACGGCATCAATGTTAGCAATCCAACGCACAATTTTGAAGGAGTGATTAAACGCAGTCGCGGCGTTGCTGAAAAGATGAGTAAAGGTGTTCAGTTTTTGATGAAGAAGAACAAGATCGACGTCATCATGGGTTTTGGGAAACTAGTCGCACCAGGCAAACTGGAGATCACAGCAGCTGACGGTACCAAACAAATACAGGAAGCCAAAAACATCATCATCGCTACCGGTGGAAGAGCACGTGAACTTCCCTCTTTGAAAATCGATGATGCGAAGATCATCGGGTACCGCAAAGCCATGGTATTGCCTGAACAACCGAAGTCAATGATCGTTTGTGGTAGCGGCGCAATCGGGTCTGAATTTGCGTACTTCTACAACAGCATGGGCACCAAGGTGACCATCGTTGAATTTATGCCGCGAATTGTTCCGGTTGAAGATGAAGACATCAGCAAAGAACTGGAGAAGCAGTTTAAAAAACAAGGCATCGCGATTATGACAAGCAGCGAAGTCCTTAGTGTGGACACAAGTGGTGCAGGGGTAAAAGCAAAGGTTAAAACTCCGAATGGCGAAGTTGTACTTGAAGCAGATATTATATTGAGCGCAGTTGGTGTAGTTGCCAACATCGAAAATATTGGTTTGGAAGAACTGGGGATCAAAACGGAAAAGGGTAAAATCGTTGTAGATGCGAACCTGCAGACTAACGTTCCAGGAATATATGCAATTGGTGACTGTTCGCCTGGCCAGGCATTGGCTCACGTTGCCTCAAAAGAAGGTATCAACGCGGCTGAACATTTGAGCGGCCATCATCCGGCACCGATTGATTATAACAATATTCCAGGCTGTACTTATTGTTCTCCTGAAATTGCGTCTGTTGGTTATACGGAGAAGGCTGCTAAAGAAGCTGGCTTTGAAGTTAAAGTCGGCAAGTTCCCGTTCATGGCCAGTGGTAAGGCCAGTGCGGCGGGTGCGCTGGAAGGTTTTGTAAAAGTGATCTATGATGCTAAATATGGAGAATTCCTTGGCTGCCATATGATCGGGATGAATGTTACCGAAATGATAGCGGAAGTTGTTGTAGCCCGGAAGCTTGAAACCACAGGTCATGAGATCCTGAATGCCATTCACCCCCATCCGACGATGAGTGAGGGCTTAAAAGAAGCGACTGCGGTTGCCTATGGAGAAGCCATCGACATTTAGTTTTGTACGCAAATATTTAAAAGAGGGATCACGTAAGTGGTCCTTCTTTGTTTTTAAGGACACCTCTCCCAGCGCTATCAAACGTAGGGTATCCGGCACTGTTACACGGGCCAACATTAACCAGAAACCCTGCGCCTGCTGTGATATCTAAGAGCTCTGCCAAGTTTTAACAGATTCTATTCCTTTCTAATTGAAATTGCGCCAATTCCCCTATTTTTGCCGTCCAAAATTCAGAACATTCTATATGGATAAATTGATCTACGTAATTCCGGCAATGGGCATTGTAGGCTTATTGTACACTTTTGTAAAATTCGCATGGGTATCGAAACAAGATGCGGGCAACGACCGCATGAAGGAAATCAGCCAGTACATTGCTGAAGGTGCAATGGCCTTTTTAAAAGCTGAATACAAGATCCTAACCTACTTTGTGATCATCGGTGCCTTACTTCTCGGAGTGATGGGTTTCAGTAATGAGAACAGCCATTGGAGTATTGCGGTAGCGTTTGTAATCGGTGCATTTTTCAGCGCACTTGCTGGTTTTATCGGGATGAAAGTTGCAACTAAAGCCAACGTACGTACCGCACAGGCAGCTCGTACTAGTTTGAGTAAAGCTCTTTCGGTTTCCTTCACTGGTGGTTCAGTTATGGGAATGGGCGTGGCAGGTCTTGCCGTTTTAGGTCTTGGTTCCCTATTTATTATTCTTAAAATGATTTTCGCTCCCGATGCTGCCGTAGACAGCGTTGAAATGGAGCGGACCATTGAAATATTAACAGGCTTTTCTTTAGGTGCTGAATCAATCGCGTTGTTTGCGCGTGTTGGTGGTGGAATTTACACAAAGGCTGCTGATGTAGGTGCTGACCTTGTAGGAAAAGTTGAAGCAGGTATTCCTGAAGATGACCCTCGCAATCCAGCTACCATTGCGGATAACGTAGGTGATAACGTAGGTGACGTTGCCGGTATGGGCGCCGATCTGTTCGGTTCTTATGTTGCAACCGTGTTGGCAACCATGGTACTCGGAAGAGAAACAACCGCTGTTGACGAATTTGGTGGAATGTCTCCGATCCTTTTGCCAATGTTAATTGCAGCGATGGGTATTTTGTTTTCCATCATAGCAACCTTCTTTGTAAGAATCGGCGAAAATGCCGGGTTGAGCACACAGAAAGTTCAGAACGCCTTGAATATGGGAAACTGGGGTTCGATGGTATTGACAGCGATCGGTTGTTATTTCCTCGTTAGCTTCTTACTTCCTGAGACTATGGTCTTAAGAAACTATGAGTTCACAAAAAATGGCGTGTTCGGCGCTATAATGGTTGGTCTTGGTGTTGGTACTCTTATGAGCATCATCACGGAATATTATACCGCAATGGGTAAACGCCCGGTGATGAGCATCATCCGCCAGTCGGCTACCGGTCATGCAACTAATATTATTGGTGGTTTAGCAGTGGGTATGGAAAGTACTTTGTTACCCATCCTTGTTTTGGCTGCGGGTATTTATGGTTCGTATGCCTGCGCCGGTTTATATGGTGTTGCGATAGCAGCAGCAGGTATGATGGCAACAACCGCGATGCAATTAGCGATCGATGCCTTTGGCCCGATCGCGGATAACGCCGGTGGTATCGCTGAAATGAGCGAGTTACCAAAAGAGGTGAGGGAAAAAACAGACATCTTAGATGCCGTGGGGAATACAACCGCTGCAAGTGGAAAAGGTTTTGCGATCGCATCTGCCGCCTTAACTGCGCTGGCTTTGTTTGCAGCATTTGTTGGTATCGCGGACATTGATGGCATTGATATTTACCGCGCCGATGTATTAGCAGGATTATTTGTCGGGGGAATGATTCCTTTCATTTTCTCTTCCTTAGCGATCCGCGCAGTTGGTGAAGCAGCAATGGCAATGGTTGAAGAAGTTCGTCGCCAGTTCCGCACGATACCTGGTATCATGGAAGGAACAGGTAAACCGGAATACGATAAATGTGTGGCAATTTCCACTGAAGCGTCTTTGAAAAAAATGATGTTGCCAGGTGCAATCGCTTTGTTATCTCCAATTATCATTGGGTTTGTTTTTGGGCCTGAAGTACTGGGTGGATTCCTTGCAGGTGCAACCGTAAGTGGTGTATTGATGGGAATGTTCCAGAATAATGCAGGCGGTGCCTGGGATAACGCCAAAAAATCATTTGAAAAAGGGGTTGAGATAAATGGCGAAATGTATTACAAGAAATCAGAACCACACAAGGCTTCGGTTACTGGCGATACGGTTGGTGATCCTTTTAAAGATACATCTGGCCCATCAATGAACATCCTGATCAAATTGATGAGCATTGTGAGTTTGGTAATTGCTCCTACCCTTGCCGTAATTCATCACGACAAGATCGAAGCAAACCGAAAGGCGCAAATGGAAACCTTGCAAAAAGCAACGGAGACCAGCAAAACAATAAATGACTAACACGCTAATTAACTTTAAGAAAAAGCCCGGAACCCCGGGCTTTTTCTATGGCGAAAAATCTTTTGTATTTTAGCTTTAAATAGACACTTTGCCCCCAGTTATTCTATATTACGCAATTCCTTTCTTCGTGCTGCTGCTTTCTATCGAAGCCTGGTTTTCTCATCGGGAGAACCGGCACCTTTATGAGATTAAAGATACGTTTGGAAGTCTTGGCCTTGGCATCGGCAATGTGCTAACAAGCCTGGTTACGAAAGCGCTGATTTTTGCCTTATTCAGTTTCTTGTACACTTACCGCAGTTTCGACCTGGATTTTAGTAACTGGTGGTATTGGGTACTTTTATTTTTTGCCGATGACTTTTCTTACTATTGGTTTCATCGAACGAGTCACCACATCAACTATTTCTGGGCGAGTCATGTTGTTCACCATTCTTCACAGCGGTACAACCTGGCCGCGGCGCTCCGTCAAACCTGGACGGGGAACGCGACTGGTGCGTTTCTTTTTTGGGCCTGGATGCCGCTTGCAGGTTTTCACCCGATCTGGATATTATTTATGCAGCAGATCAGCTTGATCTACCAATTTTGGATTCATACGGAAACAATCCATAAACTTCCGACCCCGCTGGAATACATCCTGAATACCCCTTCCCATCACCGCGTACATCATGGTGTCAACCTAAAATACCTGGATAGGAACCATGGCGGAGTACTAATTATCTGGGACAGAATTTTTCGGACTTTTCAGCCAGAGCAGGAACACCCTACCTATGGCTTAACCACTAACATCGAGTCCAATAATCCTGTAACCATTGCTTTTCTTACCTGGCGCGACTTGTTCCGGAAAGCCCGTTCGTCAGGCTCCCTCTTAACCGGCTTGAAATATTTCCTTATGTCACCCGGCTGGAGCCACGACGGCAGTACCCAAACAGCTTACCAGCTAAGGCAAAAACAGGGGCAACAAAAAAGCTGATATCAACAACTTACAACCACACATATTTTTTCCCGGAAAAGTTCGTTAGAACAAAGGAGAGCAATTTTGGATCAGCTTTCCGGCATCATAATCCAATTTGAAAGCTTAAAGGAGGATAAAGGAATACTACAAGCTGATTTAGCTTCAAAGTCGGAGCATGTTATCTCTTCGAGTGGCGAAAGTAGAGTAACAAATCCCTTGGCTTAATTTTTGGTAACATTTAACAACCCTAATATTAAAATCGCTTAAAATAATAACCAACCACTAGATGGCTAGAATATTTCTGATTATTTCTTTTGTACTTTTTGCATGTGCTGGTTATTCACAAACTGTCGACTTTACTTACCAGGGAGCTAATGGGGTTTTATGTTCTCCCGCTACGGTAAAATTTACAGCGACAGCTACTGGAAGCCCCACAGGTTACGTTTGGAGTTTTGGAAACGGCTTAAGAAGCTATACTGCGAATCCTTCTACCATGTATAGTAGTGGAAGTTATACTGTAAAATTAATTGTCATTTATGCCTCCGGCACAGTAGAAACCACCAAAACAATTGTTGTTCTGCCGAAAATTTTACCGCAGTTGGCTGCGGATAAGGAGTACATCTGCCAGCCCGGAGTGGTAAATTTTTCAACTTCGTCTAATGGTGGTTCTCTAAGTTACGAGTGGAACTTTGGTGATTCTACAGGACCACTTTCGACTGCAGTAAGCTCTGCGAATCACACTTACAATGCGTTTGGGAGTTACTCAGTTCTAGTAAAAGCTACTGATACAACTGGCTGTTCAGGCATGGATACTTTACTTGTGGAGGTGAAGCGGCCACCGATAGTTGCCACAGTTGCACCTCCCTCTGGTTGCATTCCATCTTCCCCTATTTTTACATCAACAGTCACTCTTCCCGTTAATGGATCTGTCCAGAATTACACGTGGAATTTTGGCGATGGTACTCCCGCAGTTTCTACAAATTCAGGAACAATCACCCATACATACTCCAAAGTTGGAGGCTTTCTCCCCACTTTAGATATAGTGACTAACGAGGGTTGTACAAATTCGTTTAGTTTTCCTGCAGTTGCTTATGGAACGCCCCCTACCAATCATCAAGCGTATCCGAATGACACCGTGTTTTGCGGCTCCGAAACGCCTCGTTTCGTTGCCACCGCAGTTGATGCGAACCGTTATTTTTGGGATTTTGGAGACGGTACTTCAGCTAGTGTCAGGGATACCACAATAACACATAAGTATGATTCTCTAGGATTAAAAACGGTCGTTGTTACTCCGTATTTTAATGAATGTCCAGGAACCCCGATCAGTTTCACAATCAGGATTAGCGGCGTTATTGCAACGTATGATTATTCGAACACCTGCAGCGACAGGAAGACTTTTCAGTTTACTAATACAACTCAGGGAAATCAATCTTCGACTTTATGGGAGTACGGTGACAGTAGCCCAACGGCTTCAACTTTAAACACGCAGCATACTTATCCAGCGCTCGGCACCTTCCTTACTAAGTTGACTGTCGTGGATCTGATCACTGGCTGCACGGACAGTTTTTCACGCACAATATACATGGGAAACCCGGCAGTGGTAAATTCGGATACCTCGATTTGCCGTAATACCATTACAAATTTTAGTGTTTCAAATTCATTTCCTAATCCTGAAGCCTCATATTCATGGAGTGTAGTTGGGCAAAATATTAATACAAACGGCACTCCGTCGCTGTCAGTAAAGGCTAGTATCTTTGGTAATTTTAATAATGCGGTAATCATTCAAAACGGAGTTGGCATTTATTGCCCCGATACAGTTTCGTTAGGTTCAACCATCCTGGTTCGCGGTCCGCTTCTAGATTATAACTTACCAGCAAATATCTGCATGTCGGAATTTGTAAATATCAAAAACGATTCGCGCCCTTATATTCCAGGGGATGTAGTGAACGAATGGTTTTGGAACTACAACTACGAAAATACATTCACGTATGATTCCATTTATCAACCTTTACCCTATCAATATGCTGGCACCGGAATCTACTATGTGAGATTAGATGCAAAAGATAATAGAGGCTGTGTAGACTCATTAGTGAAACAAGTTAATGTCCGGCCAATTCCTTTTCTCCAGGTCTTGCCTCATGTGGACACGGTGTGTGCAGGATCATCTGACACCCTCATCGCATTTCACGATAATCCAATTATATGGTCACCTTCCGCAACGCTTACCTGCAATAATTGCGATACAGTTTTGGCCACTCCCGCAACGACAACATTATATAAAATTACTACGACCAACAGTTTTAATTGTACCATAGAAGACAGTATCCTCGTCAAAGTGTTTCCGCAATTCACTGTTTCTAAAGTGGGTCCCGATCCGTACATCTGCCTAAATGAACAAGTGCAGTTGGAAGTTGCTCCAAAAGACAAACTGGTCGTTTGGTCCCCTGCTGCCGGCCTGTCCAGCTCAACGATCCATAATCCCGTCGCGAACCCGACGCAGACAACGGTTTATACTGCGACTTTATCAGATTCAGTCGGGTGTTTCTCGAATAGTATTGATGTTACTGTCTATGTAAAAAGCTTGCCCCAGGTTGATGCTGGTCCGGATCTCCTTATTTCGTACAACACACCATTCACTTTTACCCCCGTATATAGTTCCAATGTTCGTGCTTATTTGTGGACACCTTCAACCGGTTTAAGTTGCACTTCCTGTGCGGCTCCGGGAGGAATTGCCCTCAAGTCGATGAGTTACACCATCGAAGTTACCTCCGACAGTGGGTGCGTTGCTAAAGATTCCATCAACCTAACCATCGATTGCAAAGACGCTTATATCCTGATGCCAAAAGCTTTTACTCCCAATAATGATAACTTGAATGACACTTATTATCCGATTACGCGTGGAGTAAAAAATATCAACAGGTTTATCATTTACAACCGGGGCGGCCAGGTAATATTCGAAGCAAGAAATTTCCGACCTAATGATAAGTTTAAATCGTGGGATGGTTATTTCAAAGGAGAACCTCAGTCTCCGGGAAGTTTCGTTTACGTACTCGAAGCAGTTTGCGATACTGGCGAAACGCTCAAAAAATCTGGTAGTTTGATCTTGCTGCGGTAAAAACTTATTTTCACAGTTCTCGTTATCGAAAGTTTTTAGAAAATTGATGAATGGCGTGTGGGTTTACGAAATTATTCCTACATTGCTTTACGAAATCAATCGTATGATAAATTTGACGAAGAGTAACAAGCCGACAGAAAGCGAACTGGAAATTCTCCAGGTGTTGTGGGACCGGGATGCGGCGACCGTGCGAGATGTCCACGAAGAATTGTTGAAAACAAAAGAGGCAGGTTATACGACCACGCTGAAGTTGATGCAAATCATGTTCGAAAAAAATCTCGTCACCCGTGATAGCAGCAGCAAAACGCATATTTACAAGGCTGCTGTTTCCCGTGAGAACACGCAAAATCTTTTCCTGAATAAAATGATTGATTCGCTGTTTGCAGGCTCCCCTGCGCAGTTGGTCATGCAGGCGCTGGGTAATCATAAAGCCAGCAAAGAAGAATTAGACGAAATCAGGAATTTCCTCGACGCAAACAAATAGTTCGCCGAATGCCACTACCCATTTTTGACAATGCTTATTTCTTACAATCAGTTGGTTGGGCGATTGCCCACAGCTTTTGGCAAGCTGGGTTTTTGTGGCTTTTGTATTCTGTGATCGTGCGTTCCAACGGTCAACTCAGCGCACTCGCGAAATACCAGCTTGGAGTTTGTGTACTGCTTTCTGTTTTCGCCTGGTTCATCTTCACGATTGTCGGTAACTATCAAGAACTTGCAAACCAGGGTGTCGAAGGGTTTCGGCTAACTCCTTTTAGCTGGACTATTTCTATGCAGTCTGTGAATGGTACACTTCCTTTTTTATCATTGCTTTATTTTTCCCTGCTTGCAATACACTGCATTTCATTTACCCGAAAATTGCTGAGTAATCACCGAATTCAAGAAAATGGACTGAGTAAAGCACCTCTTGATTTCCGGTTATTTGTGAACAGGACAGCCTTGCATTTAGGTATCAAACGGCCGGTGAAAGTTTGTATGTCTGAATTTGTAGATGTCCCTTCTGTAACAGGATTTTTCAAACCTGTGATACTGCTGCCTTTCGCGCTGTTCAATCATCTTACAATGGTACAGGCTGAAGCAATCCTGCTACATGAATTGGCGCATATAAAACGAAATGATTACCTCGTGAATCTGGTTCAAAACATCATCCAGCTGATCTTGTTCTTCAACCCCTTCGTTGTGCTTTTAAATAAGCAGATTTCTAAAGAAAGGGAGAACTGTTGTGATGACTGGGTGATGAACTTCCGGTTTAATAAATTCGAGTACGCGTCTGCGTTATTGTTGCTGGAAGAACAGCGACATCAAAAACTCACCTTCGCATTGGCTGCTACTAACAATAAAAAAAACTTATTGGGTCGTATAAAACGGTTGTACGCAACCGAGCCACAAACGTCGCAATCTTTAAAACAACGGTTCAAAATTTCAGCGACCTTTGTAATTATCTTGTTCGGAATTCTCCTTGCATTACCTACGAGGTTGCAGCAACAAAACATACAGGCGCCGACAGAAATTGCAATTGAGCCGATAAGTTTCCCACTCAACACGGCTGGCCCGGTCGGACCTGAACTCGCAAGGACGGTGCGATACGTCGCTCCTACCCTACAATCAACAGAAAAGATAATTGCGAAAGCAGAGACCAGATCAAGGACCAAAAAAAGTAAACCTGTCCCTCCAGTAAAAGCTGCGAAGGAACAAGTTTACGTTAACGCATTAATTAACCAGGATCTTTTAACGCCTGCCTCGGAAGAATCCGCCACTGCTACGCTTGCTGCTAAAATTGAAGGTGGGTTAGATTCAACGACGACTTACTATATCAATGTAGAAGAACAACAGTCTGGCGAAAAAGGAAGCCAATCTTATCTTTTTCAGTTAGACGATAAAGCAGGGGCCACTTCCATTAAGCCCCTGATAATGTTAAACAAGACAAAGGTCGCAGTACCAAAGCAGTCTAAGCAACCCAAAGCTAAAGCGAGCAGTCACCGAAAGGTTCGCACAACCTCTTAATTTCATTTGGTTTCCCTCCTGCCATCAAGGCGACTCCTCAATATTGTTTCAAGAAAATCCCGCATCTTAGCAGACATTTTATTCAATGCTAACATTCATGAATAGCGAATCGACATCTTCATCCAAGCCAAAGTCCAATTCCACATTCGCCTGTATTGCAACCATTGTGTTAGTTGCTGGAACTGCTGACATTCTTGCTGCTTTGATACAGTACTTCATTGCTACCGGGAAAAATCCAACCGTTGTTTTAAAGTTCATCGCCAGCGGAATATTTGGTAGCCGTGCTTTCAGCGCCGGGAATGATTTTATATTTTGGGGATTGGTCTTTCACTACCTTATTGTATTGATCTGGACAATCATTTTTGTCATCACCTATCCATTTGTTTTTCCACTGGTTCGAAATCGCTGGCTGTTCGCCGTGCTGATAGCTATTTTTATATGGTTGGTGATGAACTTCCTGGTTCTGCCTTTAAGTCAAGCTCCCCCGATGCCGATACAAATGAAGCCAGCAATCATCTCCCTCGCTATACTTTTTTTCGCAGTGGGTATTCCCGTCTCTTTTCTATTAGAGCGTTACTATAGGTGAAACATTTCTAGTAATATTATCAATGACCTCACTCAACTGTTACAACCCAAGGCTTATTGCTGAAAAAAGAACGGTCACTATCTTGACGTGCTTGAAGTTTGACTAACTTCGGCGGCAACTAAACACAGATAAAATGGCAACAACAAAAATTACAGTCAACAATAATGGTTCTTTAAAAGTAGATGGAGATTTTGAAGTGGTGGACCGGGAAGGAAACAGCTATCATTTAGGTGGCCGCACGGTCGTAAGTTTTTGCCGCTGTGGTTTGAGCAAGAATAAACCCTTTTGTGATGGATCTCATAATGGGCATTTTGAACATGAAGCAGTAGCTTTTGATCTGCCCCCGAAAAAAGTGGTGTAGGCCACCACAGGATGAATGTAGCACATCCCCTTTTTTGAATAAATTCACCCCATGTTGTATGAACAGAATAGACCGGCTATTTGGCATTATGACCCAATTGCAATCCAAACGGTTTGTCCCGGCGGAAAAAATTGCGGAGCGTTTCCAAATCAGTGTCCGGACCGTATATCGTGACATCAAAGCATTGAATGAACAAGGTGTTCCGGTCAGCTTCGAGCCGACGAAGGGCTACTTCATCGTAAATGGATACTTTATCCCCCCGGTGGCTTTTAATTCTGAGGAAGCAAATGCCCTGCTGCTTATGGAATCGGTCGTCTACGCCTTCACAGATAAATCGATCCAGGCGCACTATTCAAATGCCGTTGAAAAAATCAAGGCTGTACTTAAATATTCTCAGAAAGAAAAGCTGGAGCAACTCAATCAAAAGATCAAACTCCAATTGCCACCATGCTTTCAGAATGATTACGAGTATTTGTCGGTTTTGCAGGAATCAATTTCCGCGATGACTGTTGTCCAATTTGATTACAAAAACAACAAGAACGAAGTCAGCCAGCGGACAGTTGAGCCAATCGGACTTATCTTCTATGCGATGGGCTGGCATTTAATTGGCTGGTGTTGCTTAAGACAGGACTACCGCGACTTCAAAGTGGCAAGGATATTAAAGGTGCAGCCCAGTAACCGGCAATTTGAAAAGAAGGTGCATATCTCGGTCAATGATTACATGAAACTCCTGCCTGTAGACTATTAAATATTTTTTTCAACATATAAATCCAACTGCCATAGGGTTGTCAGCGGGGCAGTTTTACTTTGTGTCATTAACTAAAACTTCAACGTATGTCGATGATCCAACAGTTTTTGAAAGAGCTCGAAGCCGAGTCTAAAACAACACGCAAAATATTATCCATTATTCCGGATGATAAATTCATGTGGAAGCCTCACCCTAAAAGCATGACGATTCAGCAATTGTCAACTCATATTGCAGAATTAGCCACCTGGTCCTCACTTGTCTTGAACACTTCGGAACTTGATTTTGCTACGATGGATTTTACACCCCAACAGATCACAAAGACAAGTGACCTGATGGAAATGTTTGAAAAAAATCTTGAGGAAGGCAGGGCAGGCTTAGCAGCAGGGAAAGAAGAGCAACTCGACGAACCATGGACCTTACGCAATGGCGAAACGATATACAGTACTGAACCAAAGCGTGACGTGATCAGGATGTCATTTAACCAGATTACGCATCACCGGGCGCAACTTGGGGTTTATCTTCGCCTCCTTGATGTGCCCATTCCGGGGAGCTATGGGCCAAGTGCTGACGAAGGCTTCTAATGATTTTTTTTGGGTGCTGAATTTTTTCTATGTGCTGGTTTCTATTTGATTTTTTAGCGGCACTGTTTGTAGTCCAATTGCCTTTTGCTGATCACAGCCCCGCTGCCATTCAC
>JAURWD010000244.1 GCA_030655145.1 Ferruginibacter sp. | reverse complement strand
GGGGTGCCGTCGACTTTCAGTCTCTCAACGACTGTTTCATTCCCTGGTCCAGCTGTGAGCACATATCCAAAGACGACTTTTCCATCTTTTTGAATGTTTAATGAACCTAAGTAATTGGTAGGACTGCGATTGATAACGGTTGTGCCATGGTCATTGAACGCTGTGTCAAACGTGCCGTCTGTGTTAAGCCTGGCAAATAACATATCAGAACGGGTATAACTATAATCTGGCGAATGGGTGTAACCTCTCCCACCTAAAACAATTTTTCCGTCAGGCGCAATAGTGATATACTGAATGGTGTTTTGAATGAGAAAATTCTTTCGTACGTATCCATTAGTGCCAAAACTGCTATCAATTGATCCATTAGGATTGTAGCGAATGATAAGCCAGTCTAATCTTTCCCCTTCACTCGAAAACCCGCCAAGGATTATCTTCCCGTCAGCCTGGAAAGCAAGCGGGCCGGTCGACTCCGTTCCTCCTAAATCCGTAACTACATTACCGCCTGATCCGAACGAAATATCAGGCGTGCCATCAACATTGTATCGAAGCAAAATGATGTCGCCGGGACTAGAGGATAAGTAACCCGCATGAATTAGTTTGCCGTCTGGTTGAAACGATGCCGACCCAATCAATTCAGTTGGCAATAATTTTTTCCCATTTTGGCCAAATGTGACATCGGGGTGGCCATCAGCAGTAAACCGTTTCAGGAATAGCGATGTACCCTGATCAAAATTTAATTGAATGGCAGCAAGTAATTGCCCATCGCTTTGCAAAGAAATTGCGTTGCAGGTGAATAGGGAACGAGGAAAAAAATCCAGCCAACTGCCGGCCCCTACAAAATTTGTGTCCGGACTTCCATTCTCAAGAAAACGGACACAAGAGTAACGCTGACCTGAAAAGCTATTTATGTTCCTGCTCGATCCGCCTGTTAAAATTTTTCCATCGGGCAAGACAATTAAATAGTAAGCATAATCAATAGTTGTGTCCGACCCTGCGAGTACGACCCCATTGTTTCCAAAATTCCGGTCGATGGTTCCGTCAGGCTTTATCCGGGTTAGCTGGATTACCTGGTCGCCATTGGTTGGATTGGTTTGTCCTGATCCAATAACACTCCCATCATTTTGTAAGCAAATGTTTTTGAGATCATCATAGGCATTAGCAAAGATTGGCTTTATAGAGCCCAACCCCCCATTATAAGCGAGGTCAAGTGTTCCGTGATTATTCAACTTAGCGATTCTGAAATGGCGTGTACCCTCAAGATCATAAGTAGTTCCCCCGACGTAAATTTTACCGGTTGCATCGATCGCAACTGAATTTGCAATATCATTAAAACCAAAACCGTGAGTGATTTTTCCGCCTACCCCAAAGCCGGAATCTGGTGTTCCATCAGCGTTATACCGAACCAATCCAAACTTGCCAGCTGTATTTCCCACAGCTAAAATTTTCTTATCTGGTTGCACCAGCATTTTCCTCATATCGAAATTCAAACCAATATCGGTACTGATACCTCCATTCTTTCCAAAGGATTGGTCCGGTTTCCCGTCGGCTAAAAACCGAACAAGCGTGAACTGGCTAGAATTGTTGGTCAATACCGTTCCACCTACGAGTATTTTGCCTCCATCAATTATAGCAACTGAATTCAAGAACTCCTGTTCGGAGCCGCGATCAGAAATTACAATACCAAAGTTGCCGAAAGATGAGTCCAGATCACCGTTCACACGATACCTTGCTAACATAAAATCGTCCCCTCCATTGGGCGTGCCCGCAATGACAATTTTGCCGTCCGCCTGTAAAGCTGCAGAGGTAACGTTCATAAAAACAGCCGCGGAGAAACAATTTTGCCCATAGGCTGGGTTTGGAAGTCCTGATGGCAATCGTTTACTGATCAATGCTGTGTTGCCCGCCTGGAGAACAAGGAAAATATTTCCGCCGGGGTCGACCAAACAAGTCATCGCGAATTGGTATCCGAATTTCTCATTTTGTGACGCGGTTTCACTTATGGCCCCATTGTTTCCAAATGAAGGATCCGGTAAACCGATTTGAGCAATAAGAGATGCAGAAATTGCCAGGGCACAAAATAGTAACTGTAATTTTTTCATATAAATCGTAGCAGACGTTTTTATAATGCAGGTATAAGTTGTTGGTTGGGAGAAAACTCCTTGCCTGGAAGAAAGCATGGCCCGGATGGAATTGCAGCAACAGTGCGCTGAACATTCAGTGTTAGCCCGATGTCGAACGATGGGTAATTGTTTGTTATTGCAAAATATTCCAGCGGATAATTGCAGGGTTGTAAGCCGGGAAAGCAGGTGAACATTTTTTCGGGTACGTTTGGTAGTTAGGATGCCTTAAATGTATGCGATTTAAAAGATCTTCCACTAATTTGCCAATCAATTCTTTTGGCCGCAGGAGTACGCAACTACCATCAAGATACTTTAGTTGAAAAGCTGCCCGTGCAGATGCTACCATCGCCTACTTTCCAAAGTTTCGCATTAACGTTTTGATAATCTCCGCTTAACATTCAGTTATTATGACGCCGTTAATTTTAATAAACTGAATATTATGAAACCTCGCCTTCATCCCTCATCAACAAATGGTTTGCATACAGTAAGATTCGGAATTACCCCGCCGGTCAACTGGCGAAATCATTTCAATCGTGTTGCCGTCAATTACCTGTCCAAGGTCTTTATCCTTTTATTCATGGATTTTTACCCCTCGCTAAAACATTAAGTCGCGGCATGAAGCAAAAGAAAAGGCTGCTTGATATACTCGTGATTTCTGATGTTCACCTCGGCACCTATGGCTGCCATGCCCGCGAGTTGCTGCACTACCTTAAGTCGGTAAAGCCAAAGATCGTAGTATTGAACGGCGACATCATCGACATCTGGCAGTTCAGTAAAAACTACTGGCCAAAGAGTCACATGAAAGTGGTAAAGTTTCTCCTTGGATGGATCAGTAAAGGAGTTAAAACCTACTACGTTACCGGTAACCACGATGAGATGCTGCGCCGCTTCGAAGGCATTAAGATGGGTTCCTTGCGCATTGTCAACAAGCTGGTGCTCGAGCTCCCCGAAAATAAAAAGGCCTGGACCTTTCATGGTGATGTATTTGACGTCACCATGCAGCATTCAAAATGGCTGGCCCGCCTTGGCGCGGTCGGGTATGATATCCTCATCCTCATCAACCGCTTCTGCAATTTCATCTCGGAGAAAGTTTTTAAGAAGGGAAAAATATCCTTATCTAAAAAAATAAAGAACAGCGTAAAATCTGCCGTTTCGTTCATTAACAATTTTGAAACTACCAGCGCTGCGATTGGTATCGACAACCAATATGATTACGTGATCTGCGGTCACATTCATCAACCGGAGATGCGGGAGATCACCAATGAAAAAGGAAGCATCACCTACCTCAACTCTGGCGACTGGATCGAGAATCTTTCGGCGCTTGAGTTTGCAAAAGGCGCCTGGTCCATCTATCGTTTCAATGAGGCTGCCCGTGAAGATATGCGCCAGGCCGCGGCGGACATGGTAGAGGATCCCGATAACAATGAACTGTTCTCACAAATGCTGCACGAATTCAACCTCATGAAACAATGAAAATACTTTACGCGATACAAGGCACCGGCAATGGACATGTAAGCCGTGCCCGCGACATCATCCCGATCCTGAAAAAAGATCACGAAGTGGATATCCTCATCAGTGGTTCGCAGGCCGATGTTAGTTTACCCTACCCGGTAAAATATACCTGCACCGGCCTCGGTTTTATTTTTGGCAAGAAGGGAGGGATTGATATTTTAGACACCTTTCGCAAAAACAACCTGAAAGCGTTTTTCAAAGAGATCAATGCGCTGCCCATGCAGGACTACGACCTGGTGATCAATGATTTTGAACCGGTTTCCGCCTGGGCCTGTCATCAAAAAAACAAGCCATGTATCGGCCTCAGTCACCAGGCTGCGGTATTAAACAAGTTGGTGCCCCAGCCAAAAAAAACGGATGTCATTGGTAAGGCCATCCTCAAAAAATATGCACCGGTAACAGCACGGTATGGCTTTCATTTCAAGGCCTACGACGATCATATTTTTACGCCTGTTATCCGTCAGCAAGTAAGAGATCAACCCCTCGAAAACAAAGCACACTATACGGTGTACCTGCCGGCATATGATGATGACCGCATTCTCAAGGTCTTACTAAAGTGTAAGCATAAACGCTGGCAGGTTTTTTCGAAACACAACAAAAAAGCCTATACAAAAAAGCACATCAGCATTCAACCCATCGACAACGAGGCCTTTGTAAAAAGTATGGCAACCTCCTCAGGTGTCTTGTGCGGCGCTGGTTTTGAAACTCCGGCGGAAGCCTTGTTTATGAAAAAGAAATTGCTCGTGATCCCCATGGAAGGCCAGTATGAACAGCAATGCAATGCAGCCGCGTTGAAAGCTATGGGCATTCCCGTTTTGAAAAAGCTGAAGAAGAAATACATTGATAAGATCGATGCATGGGTAGAATCGGGAGCGATCATAGATGTTGACTATCCCGACAATACCGCGGAGATTTTGGATAAGATCCTACTGGCACACACTCCCGGGAAAGACAACCTTCCATTGCAGGTAGGACGTAAGCTTTCCTCTGTAAAAGAATTTCGCACCCACGTGTTGCAAAAGATCGCAGCC
>JAURWD010000172.1 GCA_030655145.1 Ferruginibacter sp. | reverse complement strand
GGGTTTTGCCAAACCGATCCGCTTTGGGACCAACTCTCCGATAACGAGGGAAAAATAGGTAATGATAAGCACGATAATCGCTGTTGCGATCCCATTACTATACCGGGCGGACCATTCATACTGCTTAAAAAAATCGATCATCGGCTGCTTTAACTTTTCACCGGAAAAAATACCAGTTAAAATTCCGATGAGCGTAATTCCGACCTGTACAGTAGAAAGAAAGATGTCTGGATTATTGGCGAGTTCAAGCGCAGCGCGGGCTTTTGAATCCCCTTTATTAGCCTGGGCTTCAAGTCGTGGTTTTCGGGAGGAAACCAGGGCTATCTCAGCCATTGAAAAAATTCCGTTTATTATTATAAGAAGAAGAATGATAAGTATTTCTGTCATAGTTGATGTTTGCTAAAAAGTGTTACTTAGCTCGCAACCTTGCAAATATCCGATAATCGCATTAAAATCCCTTTAAAATATGGATTCAGCCCATGTTTCAAGTCGCGGCCTTCTGCCGCAAATGCCATGTAGTTAGTCATACAGCCTTTATCTTTGCACCCATTATGAAAAAAAGGATAGGTATTATTGGCGCCGGACCTGCCGGCCTGACTGCCGCTTACCTGTTGGCAAAAGCCGGCCAGGAAGTGATCGTGTTCGAAGCTGATCCAACTTATGTTGGGGGCATTTCGAGAACCGAAAGCTATAAAGGCTTCTTGTTCGATATCGGTGGGCACCGTTTTTTTTCCAAAAGCAAGGAGGTAGAAGATTTCTGGACCGAGATACTGGCCAATGACCTGTTGGACCGTCCACGTAGTTCGCGTATTTATTATAACAAACAATTTTTCTCTTACCCGCTGGTCGCTACTGAAGCCCTCACCAAACTTGGTATCGTAGAGTCCGGGCTTTGCGTAATGAGCTACCTGAAAGCAAAAGCCTTCCCGGTAAAAGACCCGGTAAATTTTGAAGACTGGGTGATCAACCAGTTTGGTGAACGTCTTTACAATATTTTCTTCAAAACCTATACGGAAAAAGTTTGGGGTATTCCCTGCCGTGAAATTTCCGCCGATTGGGCCGCCCAACGCATTAAAGGCCTTTCTTTAAGTAGTGCGATCAAGAATGCGCTAATCAAGCCAAAGAAAACCGGTGATAAGGATAAGATCATCAAAACCCTGATCGATACTTTCCGTTATCCAAAGTATGGCCCGGGCATGATGTGGGAAGTATGTGCCGACAAATGCCGGCAGATGGGAGTTGAGATCAGGATGAATGAGCCTGTTACGGGTATCAACCAGGTTGGTGACGAGTGGACGGTCTCGACAAAGAATAGCCAGGAATTCGGCGGGTTTGATTATGTTCTTTCTTCGACAGCCATGGCACAACTGGTTCCTTTCATCTCCCCAGCGGTACCTGAAACAGCATTGAAGGCTGCAAGCCAGCTGAAGTACCGCGACTTTATCACCGTGGTTTTAATCCTAAAAGACAAAGATAAATTTGATGACAACTGGATATACATTCATGACCCTTCTGTAAAAGTAGGTCGCATTCAAAATTTTAAATCATGGAGCCCGTACATGGTGCCTGATCCGAGCATGGCCTGTTATGGACTTGAATATTTTTGTTTTGAAGGGGATGGGATGTGGACGGCCAGCGATGAAGAATTGATCTCGCTTGGTAAAAAGGAAATCGAACAAATCGGTCTCGCCACCGGGGCAGATGTTACAGATGGCTACGTGGTTCGCCAAAAGAAGGCCTACCCGGTATATGACCATTTTTATGCGGCGCATATTGAAACCATCAAGGAAGGACTCCAGGATTACAAGGGCCTTTACCTGATGGGAAGAAATGGAATGCACAAATACAATAACCAGGACCATAGCATGATGACAGCGATGCTGGCGGCAAAAAATATCATCGCAGGCGAAGAGGTTTACGATCTATGGAATGTAAACCAGGATGCTGAATATCATGAATCGGGAGAGCGGGGTGCTCACGATGGGGGTAGACTAATTCCTTCTAAATTGTCCTGATAAATGCATATTGCTTAGGGCAGAATTTTCACGATATGAAACGGGCTCAATTCCTTCTCTCGTTTCGAAGGCGTCAGAAACTTCAAACTTAATTTTGTCACTGGAAACCCTTTCCCGGTAAATAAAATTGCGTGTTTCACTCCGCTAAGCTGGCTGTATTGTTCAGCAGAAACAAGCACGTAATCACCTGCTTTTAAGGTAGCGACGGTATCTGTACGGGGGAAGATATGATCCGCATAAAAGAACAAAGAATTTCTCGCCTCAACTACCTTGCCGTAGACTCTTACTTTCTCTTTCTCCAGGTTATTGTCCTCAATAAACTTTGCTGCTATGTTTCCTGTTTGAAATTTTAGCAGGGTAGGGTAGAAGGCTGTATTCAAAAAGATGTTCAGGCCGATAGTTGTGAAAAAACAGAGGAGCAGCAATTTAGGCATCGGTAAATTTTTCCGCGAAGCGAGCCATAAGTAACCAACTAAACCTAACCCGGCAAACACAGGAACAAATACAGGGATGGACTTAAACGGAACCACCATCAACAGGATCAGCGCAATCCACATCAATGCGAAAACAATCGCATGGGAAAGGGTCAGTGTTTTTCGCCAACGGTTCCAGGACAGATCGTTGAACAGTTGGTCAAAAAAACGCGCCGTAATAATTGCAGCCAACGGGAAAATTACAAAGATGTAATGTGGCAGTTGCACTTTGCTGCTGCCGAGCGCAAGATAGGTTACGAGGAAACCAGCTACAGTGATCGCTTCCTCCTTATTGGTCAGTAGAAATCGCTTTTCAATGATCTGCTTGATAGCAGAAAATAGCCCCAGCAAAAAGAAAATGATCCAGGGAAGAAAACTCCAAACCATATTTTGCAACTGGAATAAAATAGAACCGTTTTCCCGTTGTGGATTGTCGCCGGTGATACGTCCGAAACTTTGGGTCCAGTAATAAAATTTAAGCCCGGAATCAATGGTCTTACCTACGACGACCTTACCTGGATGCAGATCAAATTGCTGGTACAGTCCGTAACTCATTGGTACCAGTAATACCGCAATGATGATCAATAAGATCAAATATTCCCACCGAAAAAATTCTTTAAAGTTGTGACGCAACAGGAAATGCGGACCAAAAGCAAAGATGGGGATCATCAGCGCCAGCGGCCCTTTTGTCATCATGCCGCCCGCAATTGCAACAGCGGCAAGCGACAGGTTTTTCCACTTTTGAAACTGGTACCATTCAGCCAGCTGCCAAATGCTGCAGGCGACCCAGCCCATCAACATCGTGTCCGTCCGCACATCGTGATTTATCAAGAACATCGCCTGGCAGGTCGCAAGAATGGTAATGCTTAATAATGCAACTTCCTTCCTGTAAAATAAGAGTGCCAGGCGGTAGGTGCTGTACAACGCTAATAACGAAAAAAGAAAAGAGGGCAGCCGGTAAGCCCAGTCATGTACTCCAAAAATGCCAAGACTTAAACTACTCAGCCAAAACAGCATCGGCGGTTTATCTATGTAGTCCTTGCCCAAGTCATAGAGTTCGAGAAAATTGCCAGAGAGCAACATCTCACGACTCATGGAGGCGTACTGCGTGGCGTCGATGTCCATCAGCGGAACACAAAAAATTCCAAGCAGGTAAACGGCAACGCATAGCCCAAGTAGTGAGAGTGCGATCCTGTTACTCATAATTTCACGATGGGCTTTTGGGTAGAACGTAAGGGAGGGAGGCCAAACCTTGCATTAAAAATATAAGCAGTTAAAAAGCCAATGGCAGTGCCCAACAATGCCCCGCATATCACATCCAATGGATAGTGAATTCCAATGTACACTTGTCCGTAACTGATAGTTAAGGCCCAGAAGAAAAATATAGAAGTCCACTTACCAAAATACTTTCTCATGGTGAAATGTACAAAGACCGCCATCCCAAAATGATTGGTCGCATGTGAAGAAGTAAAACTGAAGCTGCTGGAACAATATTCCAATAAAAGCCGAATGTTATCTACCAGGTACGGATCAAGACAAGGACGAGGCCGTTGCACCAACGTTTTAAACACATGGCTGCTGACCTGGTCCGTCAGTGAAACGGTAACAATAAATCCAATGATCCAGGGCCAGACCTTGATACCAAAATTAAATAAAACCAGCAGCAGGAGAAAAATGTAGAGGGGCATCCAGGTGATGGCTTCGCGCCATAACGGGAACGCGACATCGAAGAAATGAGCCGTCCAGTCCTGGTTGATTTTCCTGAATAGCCACCGATCCGCGTTCTTTAATGATTCGATGAAAGACACACTTAAGATATGGCCAGGCAATTCATGCATGATGCGGCAAAATTACGGGTTATACAGTTGAGTACTAGAAACCTATTCAGAACCTGGCTGGAAAAATAAAAACCGCAAATGATTATAAATATCGATGAAGGTTTGTAGCGCGGAAGGCTATTTCTTTTTTGCAATGATAACCAGTCGGGGCGATTTCCGCACGTCGTAGCCACCAAAATTGTAATCGCCAAAAACTTCCTGTATCTGTAGATCCTGGTAAGCCAGCATTTCTGTGAAATCACCCAAAGAAAACTTTGCGACTTTTTCGGTATACACTAAAGGCTCTTCCAATGCCTCATCTTCTACGACGATCTTCTTGTAGAAATGTGTTTCATCAAGCCATTTGGTGATATAATAATTTACACCATCAATATCTTTTTCAAAATTGTGCACCAGGTGATCTTCGGCGTAATGGACGTTGAGATAATCTATGACAAAGATGCCGCCGCTTACAAGCGATTGCGAGATGGTGCGAATTGCATTGTCGTGTTCCCTGGCCGTTTTGAAATATCCAAAACTGGTAAAAAAATTAAAGGCGTAATTAAAGTAATTGATCCAGAATGGCAGGCGCATATCATGCCGGTAAAAATGCAGACTTTCCGATTCGTGTTTCAACGCTTCCGTGATGCTGTATTCGCTGAGGTCAATGCCGGTAACGTTAAAACCCTTTTCGGCCAGGTAAATAGAATGGCGTCCCTTGCCACAGGCAACGTCCAATATTCTTGATTCTTGGGCCGGGTGCAAATGAGCGATCAGTTTGTCGATAAATGCCGCTGCTTCCTGCTGATCGCGGTTGAAGTATAACTGGTGATAATAAGGAGAGTTAAACCAATCTTTGAACCACGGTTGCGTTTGCATAGAAATGATTGAACGTTTAACCGAAAAATTTTATCAATAAAGCTGCTACCGCATAGATCACGGTCACGAGAAAAATACCCTTTGCGGTTTTGTCGTACCGGGCGTTTACAAACAAGGTGAACAGGATAGCATTTGCAAATAAAGAAACGCTGATGTAGGCAGTAATGAGGTTGTGGTTCAACGTCATCCACTGGTACATTTCCCGGAGCGAAAACCTGTTATATTTTAAAAGCTTGAAAATAAAAAAGCCGGCAACGGGTGCTAAAAGACCAAGGATGGCACCCAATAAAAAATTATCTTTTTTTAAACTCATTTTAGTTTCCAGTTTTTTTCCAGTTCTGCTTTTAATTTATAGTTGGTGAGGTCAAACTGCACCGGCACCACGCTCACATAATTATTCTCTAATGCCCACACATCGGTGTCTTTGCCTTTGTCAAAATTTACAAATGCACCGGTGAGCCAGTAATATTTTTTGCCATGAGGATCTTTGCGTTCTTTAAAATCCTCCTGGTATTTGGCATAGGCCTGGCGACAAACTTTTACACCCTTTATCAGTTCCATAGGAACAGAAGGAATATTCACATTCAATAAAAGGTGCTTGTCTAATTTCCTTGTCAACAGGCTACCTACGATCTGGTGTACATAATGACGGGCGGGTGCAAACTCAGCTTCATAATTATAATCCAGCAGCGAAAAGCCAATGCTGGGAATGCTCTCGATGGATGCCTCCATCGCGGCACTCATTGTTCCGCTATAGATCACATTGATGGAATGATTAGCGCCATGGTTGATGCCACTAAGACAAAGATCAGGTTTGCGATGCAGGACTTTGTCGACGGCGAGTTTTACGCAATCAACCGGGGTGCCACTTGTCTGCCAGGCTTCAACACCATCAAAAATGTCGACCTTATTCATCCTGAGGGGATGACCGATCGTGATGGCATGGCCCATCCCGCTTTGCGGCTTATCCGGCGCGACAACAACAATTCTTCCGAGGTCCTTAACAGCCTCTACTAAATTGCGTATACCCGGTGAAGTGATGCCGTCGTCATTCGTAATTAAGATCGTTGGTTTATTGGTTGCTTTTGGCATGCGGGCTATGTTGGTTGAAAGTCACTTAATTGAACCACCTGTAATAAGGCCTTGCTATTGCTTCGCGGAATGGCCAGGGAATGCTCGCTAATACCAGCACAATGGCAAGCCCGAAGAAGATCAGCATCCTTTTATGTTTTGCGCCGGAAGTAGTTGCCCGCTTTACTTGTGCTCTACCGACGTGTACAAGGATCCAGGCGATCAACATCATTAACAAATGCTCCATTGTAAAAAATCGGTTATACGGATCCTTCATATTATTCCCTAAATCTTTCAGCCGGTCAAACCATGAATTTGTGAAATAGAGAATCAAGCCGAGCAGCAACTGGATATCGCAGCTGATCATAAAAAACAGGTTGCTTTTATTATCGGCGGAAGTGAAACTTCGTTTTGATAAAACGCCGGTGACTGCATTGATCAACGTCCAAAGACCAAATATCACGATTGCCCAACGAAGCAGGCTGTGAAGTATCAAGACAAGCTGCATAAATTATTTTTTACAAAAATAAGGTCTATGACAGTCTCTGGTAAATATTTGTTAGTCAGTGAGACGCGAGCAAAAGAATGCATAAAATAAATTTTTGCAATATTTGGATTCGCTAAAAAAATTAGTATATTTGTGCTAATCAAATTAGTTCAGTTATGTCACAAGCAGGTCAGAACCTAAAATATTTGCGCAAGCTTCGTGGGTGGACACAAGAGGAGTTTGCAGTTAAGCTGGGAATCAAAAGATCACTCATCGGCGCCTATGAAGAAGAGCGGGCCGATCCGCGATTAGAAGTCTTGGAAATTGTCGGTGATATCTTCAAACTCAGTCTTGATGATTTGTTGTTAAAAGACATTAGTAATACCGGTAATAGTTTTCTTGCAAAGAGGAGACAACAAAAAATGATGACGGCCGAAAGGAACCTGATTCACTTTGTACCGGTGAAAGCAGCAGCGGGTTACCTGGCAGGATATGCTGACAGCGAATTCATCGATGAGCTAAACACGTTTACACTTCCTATGTTATCGGGCGGAAACTACCGCGCTTTTGAGATCATCGGGGACAGTATGATGCCAACGCCAAGTGGTAGCATTATCGTTGGCGAAAAAATTGATAATACAGAGGATATAAAAAATGACCAGGCTTATATTGTTGTCAGCCGAAACGAAGGGATTGTTTATAAACGCTTGGTTAAAAGCAACCGGGCAAAAAACAAACTTACCCTGGTGAGTGACAATCCGCAGTACCAGCCATACCAGGTAAACGCAGAGGACATTGTCGAACTCTGGCAAGCGCAGATGGTGATCAGTAAAGTGAGTGCGCAACAACGGTGGGATATGAATTCGCTGGCGAGTATGGTGAACAACCTGCAGAGCCAGGTCAGCACTTTAAAGAAAAAGATGAACTAGAACACCGGAATGCTGTTTACGGTTGACATCAGTGCACTGTGTGGAGAGAAGTTTTTGTGATAAACAAATTTGCCCTTCGAATTGTTTTAAGAGGTTATCTCAACACGCTGACGCGAAATAATTACAGGGTGTCGGGACGTTAAAGAAATACCTCAGATTTATAAAGGGTACTTTGATGAGGATATCTTTCATTGTATGGAAGCTGTAACCTGGGCTATTTTTTTTATTGACTCGCGGATCTGTGTCCACATAATAACTGGTTATAGTTCTTTTGCTCTATTCAAATTCTATTCAACCTCTCTGTTAAGCCAATTAAATAAAAATCAAAAATTTACGCCGTTGGTAATTAGTGAATATCCAATTTTTAATGGCACTTAATAAGCTTCTAACTTGCATTAAATTTCATAATTAATCAAATCCAGATACATCGCTTAAATTTTAAAAACAACAATTATGATCAAGTTACAAATCGTCGGCAATCTTGGTAAAGACTGCATCGTAAAGGAAGTGAACGGAAAAAATGTGATCAACTTCAGTGTGGCGCATACAGAGCGTTTTAAAGATGCGCAGGGAAATCCGAAGGAACGAACAACCTGGGTAGAGTGTGCTTATTGGACCGATAAAACAGCCGTTGCACAATACCTCACCAAAGGAAAGATCGTGTATGCTGAAGGCTCTCCTGAGGCAGATGCCTACATGAATAAAGAGAACCAGGCAGCTGCAACTTTAAGAATGCGGGTGCAGAGCATCCAGTTATTAGGTGGCAATAGTGGTGGTGATAATCCGGGTGGCCAACAAACTGGAAATAATTATCAGCAGGGTGGCAACACAAGCAACTACAATCAGAACAACAGTTCCTCCCAGGGTTATGGCGGATCAACTCAGCGATTTGAGCCTGCAACGGCAGCGGCCGACGACCTTCCATTCTAACAAGATTTGAAATTTTTACAACGACGCAAACTGCGTCGTTTTTTTTTCCATTGCCTCAAGGGTGGAGGAGTAACAGCTTAACTATCCTGGCGCCTGTTTTACAAATATCATTATAACACTAACGGCTATGTGCTCAAGGCTCATGCTAATTTGATCCTGCGAAGTACTTGCAAAACATCATAATAATTGAATGTCACGGCAATGATTGTAAGTCTTACTGCAGCCGCGGTCAGTCTTTCCCACCTTTTCTCGTGATTACTCTTGGTTTCAGTTTTATACAGGCCCATAAAAAAGTCCCGACTAAGCGGGA
>JAURWD010000026.1 GCA_030655145.1 Ferruginibacter sp. | reverse complement strand
TAGGATCGAGGAGGAGCTGCAACAAGCTAATAGAAATCCTACAACCCGTCCCTTGCCGTATGGAGACTGGAGCCTGGACTTCCTTGCCGATTATATCGTGAACACCCATCACAGCTACGTGAGAAAAACTTTACCTGACCTCTGGAACTATGCTGCAAAAGTTGCGGGTGTGCATGGCGAGCATCACCCGGAACTGAAACGCATCCTGCAATTGGTGGAAGAGATCAATGTTGAGTTGTCCACTCATATGGTTAAAGAAGAAAAAGTTTTGTTCCCTTATATTAAAGAGCTGGTTACTGTGACCAATGGATCGCTTCCCCTGCATGCAACGCATTTTGGATCAATACAAGACCCGATAAATATGATGGAAATGGAACATGAACTGGTGGGTAAAAACCTGGAAGAGATCAGGCAGATTTCAAACAATTATTTGCTGCCTGAAGATGCCTGTGCCAGTTATAGTTTACTGTTTAAAATGCTGGTTGATTTTGAAGACGACCTGCACACACACATTCACCTGGAAAATAACATCCTGTTTCCCAAAGCATTAAAACTTGAAGCAAATAAACAATTATGAAAATAGCTCAACCCATAAAACGACATCCTTCGCTGGTGTCGTTTTCAAAGGATCACCATTTCGGTTTGTTGCTCGTTTGGAAAATAAGGCAAGGCATCACGAAAGGCATAGAACCTGCCCGGATAGCCTCCTATGTTCGTTATAGTTTTGATGAAGACCTGCGTATTCATTTTAATGAAGAAGAGCAGGTGATGTTTAATAAATTGCCAACTGAAGATCCTTTACGCAGGCAGGCGGAAAAAGAACATGCGCAGATCTATGAACTGGTCCGGAAGATCAGGGAAGACAATGACGATCAAGACCTGCTGGTTAAACTTTCTAATACACTGGAAGCGCATATCCGCTTTGAAGAAAGAGTGTTATTTAATCACCTGCAGAAAACCCTTCCTGAGGCAGACCTCGCGACCATTGCAACTTACGAGGGCACAGGTTCTGGTGATATTGATGCCCGGTGGCCAGACCTGTTTTGGTTAAATAAAAATCAGGGCGAACCCAGAAATAAATAGCCATGAAAAATTTTCTTATTTACGTCGGTTTCGGTTTCCTGGCAGCATGTAATAACGTTGACCACAGAGAAACCGGTATAGCCGTCAAGAAAGGGGAAGAACACCACCATCCAGCGCTGGCCACTGCTAGCCTATCTCTTAACGGCCAATTAAAATGGAAAGCGGACCAGGCCACTTTTCAACAGGTAAAGACATTGCATGAACAGGCGGTGCTATTCGCCAGTGCGTCTCCCATAATCACTGAAGAGTTCCGGGCAGCAGGCGACACCCTGCAAAGCGGCCTTAATAAGCTGATCCGGAATTGTAAAATGACGGGAGAAGAACATGAGGCGCTGCATCACTGGCTGGAACCCTTGCTTCAACAAGTAAAAGCGCTCAGAACCCTCGGGGGAGCAGAAGGCGGCCAGCAGTCTTTACACAATGTGCAGGCGCAACTGGAATTATTTGATAAATATTTTGAACAATGATCATCAATTCAAACACCCGGATCGCAGCCATCCTGAAGGAAAACCCTGCGGCGCTCGAAGCCATTGTTTCCATAAGTCCCCGCTTCGAAAAACTCAGGAATCCTTTCCTCCGAAAATTGATGGCGGGAAGAACAACTATCTCAATGGCCGCTAAGATCGGTTGCTGCAGGGAAGATGATTTTTTCAGGCAGCTTACGCCCCTGGGCTTCGAGATAGCTGCCGCTGAACCCAGGACCGTTAAAACTTCAAAGACGATCCCGGCCTTTATGCTTCACCTGAATCCCGGGCAGGTAACGGAACTGGATGTACGCAGTTTCATCGAAGCGGGCAGTGACCCACTTAATATTATTATGGGTAAAGTCAATGCGCTTCAGGCAGGAAGTATACTGAAGATCATTAATAGTTTTACCCCGGAACCACTTGTTTTGCTACTCGAGAAGAAGGGTTTCGATGTTCACGTAGTGAGGATCAATGTAAACCTGGTCGAAACTTATTTCTATAAAAGGCCTGCGACTTCACCTGGAGGAAAAATACAGGCCGAAAGCCCGGAAAACTGGGACACCCTGCTGGAGCGTTTTAAAGAAAGAGTCACCGACATTGATGTGCGTGCCCTTCAAATGCCCTTACCTATGATGAAGATCCTCGAAGCGCTAGATACACTTTCCGCAGGAAACTTACTCTTCGTCTATCATAAACGCATACCCGTTTTTTTACTGCCGGAATTGGCACTGAGGAAACTCGCCTACCGCGTAAAACAAGTCAGCAACAGTGAAGTTCAACTATTGATATTTGATGAGAAGTTCCTGCAGGACGCAAAAATTATAGGCCAGCAGGCAACAGGCAATATAGGCAAGCTGGCTTTGTACTCAACCTAAGAATGTCATGGTGCAAACAGCAACATCAACCGATACGTTTCAAAACACTTCCTTTAAAGTAGTACTTCCTTTTTATATATACGGGGCGCTGGCATTCCTCGCTGGCACGTTACTGTTAGTATTGACCTCGGACTCGTTTACCCATCATTATTTTCATCCCCACACCCTGGCAACTACGCATGCGATCGCCCTTGGCTGGGGTACAATGTTGATACTGGGTGCCAGCCACCAACTGGTGCCGGTGCTTATTGAGGGAAAATTATACAGTGTCAAACTCGCGGCAGGTTGTTTTATTTTAGCCGCTACCGGCATCCCTTTCCTGGTGTATGCATTTTATGTTTTCAACACAGGCTGGCCGGCCCGCCTCGGCGGCACACTCATCAACGTGTCCATCCTGGTATTCCTCATCAACATAGCAGTAAGTATAATCAAGAGCAAAAAGGAAAATGTACAGGCCGTCTTTATTTTTACAGCGATAGTCTGGCTGCTCATGACAACCCTGGTGGGACTTGTATTGGTGTATAATTTTACGTACCCGCTGCTTTCAAAAGAATCATTGAATTATCTCCCACTCCACGCACACATGGGAATCGTAGGTTGGTTCCTTTTAATGATCATCGGTGTAGGATCCAGACTCATCCCCCTATTCCTGATTTCAAAATATACCAACTCAACCTTACTTTGGGTAATCTATGCATTGATCAATGCCGGCCTGTTGTTGTTCATGTGTTCTTTTTTACTCTTCAGCCTGGAATCCGTCTATTTCCTTGCCGGCGGCCTGGTGATTACAGCCATCCCGTTATTAGCTTATTTCTGCTTAAAATCCTTCCAGCTAAGGATCAGGAAAAAGGTGGATGCACAGCTGAAAATTTCATTATTATCCGTTCTGATGACTGTTGTTCCTGTCTTGTTGTTTATCATCGTTATTGGCGCCTCGCTCGCCGGAAGAGATAGCACCCGGATAATTCTTACATACGGATTCACCATTTTTTTTGGCTGGATCACCACAATAATTTTGGGCATGACATTTAAAACCCTGCCCTTTATTGTGTGGAACAAACTGTATCACCACCAGGCGGCCGACGGGCAAATGCCAACTCCAAAAGATCTGTTTAGCAACCGGCTTTTCCAGGCTATGGCAACCAGCTACCTCCTTGGTTTTGTATTATTTGCCGGGGGCATTTTGCTGGCCAATACCCTTGCATTAAAATCGGGAGCCATCGTTTTATTGCTTGCAGCCTTTATGTATAATTTAAATGTATTTAAAATATGTATCCATCAAACTTTGAAACCATGCGTGTGATCACAAACAATCTTGAGAGGTGTTCCGAAGCTTTAACGGCCCTTGGCAAAGTGGTGGATCCGGAAATTGGTCTGAATATAGTTGACCTGGGGTTAGTGTACGAGCTAGATTTTGATGAAGCTGCCAGGAAAATATATCTTTCAATGACTTTAACAACGCAATTTTGTCCCATGGGGGCGGCTATTATTGATCTGACAAAAATTGCGCTGGAAACAAAGTTTCCCCGCGAAGTAATACAGGTTGAACTAATTTCTGATCCTCCCTGGACGCATGAGATGATCTCCGAAACCGGGAAAAATTTTTTAAGTAAATAAGATGCTGAGTTTAACCTGTAAGACTGCCATTAAAGCTGTGATCTTCCTTGCGTCAAAACATCGGACTGGCACCAATGCTGGAATAAAAGAAATTGCTGTACACATCGATGCGAGTGAACATACCGTAGGCAAACTTTTGCAAACGCTGGTAAAGGAACAAGTGATCAATAGTATCAAGGGGCCTTCAGGTGGATTCTATATCACAACGGATCAGTTGGAGCAGCCCGTAATTAACATTGTAAACGCTATTGATGGCCGTGATATCTTCATGGAATGCGGACTTGGCCTGAGTAAATGCTCAGCTACACATCCCTGCCCGATGCATGATGAATACAAACGTGCGAGAGACATCCTGGAGAATGCTTTTACAAACAATAGCATTAACAAACTCTGTGAACCGGTCACTAACGGCATCGCCTACCTGGTAGGTTGAATATCCTCAGGCGAGGTATCGGTCATTTCTTTTTGATTAACACTTCTTGCTCTGAGACAGCCTTGGCCAGTGATGCCCGGTCTTTCAGATCGGCCTCGACGACTTCGACGCCCATATCTTTTAACGCCGCTACTTTCGCTGTGTCGGAAGTGATTCGCACCAGCGCACGTACTTGCCGGCCTTCTTCGATCAACTGGCGACAGATCTCTCCCCCTAAAACTCCTGTCGCACCGGCAACTAACACAATTGAATCGTTAGATATCGAGTTCATAGCTTATTTTTTTAAGATGCTAGTTTATATTTCGCAAACCTTTATTAGCAAAAGAACTGTGTTCCTGTTTTCAAAGAAGTAAGAACGGAAGCCACACTAGACCGCTGGACTCAATTATTCCGGCCTGGCTTCGGAAAGAAAATTTACAAAATATATTTGTATTTATTATTACTCACAAAACACCGCCGGTCAGAATGCAAAAACCGCCATTGGCTTTGTTTGCCAACAGCGGTGGTCACTGGCTATACTAGTTGTTTTATAAATACCCGGCGCTACATAAATCCCTGGGCGTAAGGGTGAATCTCCGTATGATATTAGTAATAAGCAGACTCAACGAATAGACTGTTGTCAGGCTTTAATTTTCTTCATTTTAAATTCCAGAAATGCAAGTGTGAGAAATACAATACAGTATCCCAAAGAGCTCCAGAGCATCAAGGGAACTTTAGCCGCATATTTTGGAAACAGCGCTAACAGGGAAAAGGCGTAAGGTATTTTTGAGGCATGCGGCCAATGGTATTCCATCGCGGACATCATCGCGAGTACCCATAAACAAAAGCCAATCCCAACCGGAGCGAGAAAACTTTTAAATCGCAGTCCAAACCAAAATTGCAAACCGCTTACAGCGAGTACGGTTAAATAGATCGTACCATTGGTGGTTGCGATGTTGTGCCAATCGGGTCGGCGCTGAAACAGATCAAGATTAAAGCGAAAGAAATGCACGCCAAGAAGTGAGGCCATCGTAAAAAGCGTAAACAATACAATGAAGGCGAGGATAAACAATTGGATCGTGAGGAACTTTGCCGCAAATATATTGCCCAATGATTGCGGGGATGTTAGTACCTGCTTCCAGGCATTGTTACGGAATTCAAGTTGAGGCAGCAACGTGCAGATCAAGATGATGTACATGGGCAGCATAACTACGCTGAGCACCTTACTTCCCTCGTCGAGGTAGCGCACCCAGGGATCTAGTTTTAACGTTGCAAGGCTCTCCGGCGACTCGTTATCAAAGAACAGCGTCATTACTGGTACCAGGGCAGCACCGCACACACACAGGTAAAGCAGCGAAGTGCGTTTGGTTTTAAGCAATTCGGAGCGTAAAGAAATAAGCAAACTCATGCATTTGGAATTGTGGTGAGGTCGATAAATAATTGTTCCAGGCTGTGTTCTTTTGGATGCAGTAAGTATACATCCAATTCGTTACGAGTCAGTATCCGGTTGATCTCCGCAACCTGGCCGATGCCTGTATATTCAACCAGTAAACGATCACGGTCACGGGCCGGTTTAAACTCCTGCAGGAACCGGATCGCTGCCTCATTATCTGAAGTATGGACATGCAACCTTGCCTGGTGTTGCTGCAGGCTAGGTAGTTCTTTTAAAGAACCCTGGAACAACATTTTTCCCTTAGAAATAATACCCAGATGTGTCACCATTTTTTCCACTTCTGCGAGAATGTGGCTGGAGATGATGATGGTCATTCCGTACATCTTATTTAACTTCCGTATGAGCTGTCGAAATTCGATCATGCCATTCGGATCGAGACCGTTCGTGGGTTCATCGAGGATAAGCAATTCCGGCCGGTTCAATAACGCAAGTGCGATGGCGAGGCGCTGTTTCATACCAAGTGAAAATCGTTTGACCGTCTTGTTACCCGCGTATTCCAACTCGACAATTTTCAATACTTCATTTATACGTTCACGAGAGACGCCATACACCGGACGGTAGACCTCGAGATTTTCTGTTGCCGTAAGGTGTCCATACAGTGAAGGCGTTTCAATAAGCGAACCAACACGTTTTAAGATCCCAATGCGATCCTGCGCAAGCTGCTTACCAAAAAGTTCGATGCTCCCTTGCTGCATTGTTAGCAAACCGAGGATGAGGCTAAGCGTTGTTGTTTTACCTGACCCATTTGGCCCAAGAAAACCGTAGATGCTTCCTTGCGCTACTTCCAGGTGAATGTCCTGGAGAATTGGTTCACGCCTGGAGTAGGCATAATTCAGGGCAGTTGTTTTAATGACCAGTGATTGTGTCATGAATTGATTGAAAATGGTGATTGATGTTAAGGGCGATTTGAACAGGTGTTGCTGCCCAGTGGTATGCCGACGAGGTGATTGCGACGCAACGATGATGCCATGCAAGACTGGTGCTGGTACTTCAATCTACCTCCCGTTATCAATCGACTCCTACCCTGTTTTGCTCTTCCCCAGCGCTGCCGCCTACTTTCTTTTTTGTGTTGGCAATTTTCCCCTTGCTGAAGCGGTATGTCAGGCCGAGGTTGACGACGCGGGAATCTCTTACTTCCTGGAAGGCAGCATCCACATTTCCGTACTTAATTTCGGCCCTTACCCGCTGGGTATAGAAGATATCCCGAACGGTTAAACGCAGTGTGCCTTTATTTTTCCAGAGCTGCTGGCTAAGGCCTGCGGCAAGCATTCCCATCGATTTCATTTTCACCACGCCTTCAACACCCGGGCTGCGGTAGAAGCCATTGAGCTCACCACTCAGCGTTTTCGATAACTTAAATTGCTGGGTTCCGTTGAGAGAAAAACTGGTGGCTGAAAACGCGATCGGCGAACTGTTCACCACGCCCTTGAAACTATTGTTGAAGACGTTGATGTAGAAGTTATTGCTCCACCATTTAGTGATGGAATGATTGGCACTAAAAGCGATGCCGAACTGGCGAAGCGACGCAATGTTTGCCCGTTTCGAATAAGCTTCCTGTCCTTTTTGCTCAATCACCATTTGTATGATGTTGTTAGTGGCGCTATAATTAAGCGTGGTAGTAAACTGGTTGCGATAGGTGTGCGTCAATTCTATGTTGTCGCTCAACTGCGGCTTCAGATCAGGATTTCCCTGGCTATAAGTGTAGCGGTCGATGAAACGAATAAATGGATTTAAACTTTCGTAATTCGGGCGGCGGATCCGGCGGCCGTAATTGATGCCAAAATTATTTTTTTCATTGGCCTTATACTGGAAATAAGCTGTTGGAAAAAGCTGGGAATAGTGCCGCGTAAATTTCTCACCCGTGGTTAGCTGGTTACCTTTTGCGATCGTATTTTCAAAGCGCAAACCCAGCTGTGCAGACAATTTTTTGGAGAACGAAGTGCTGAGGTTCGCATAGGCAGCGTTGATATTTTCATCATATACAAAATGATTGCTGCGGTTATAGTCGTGTACCAGCATGCCATTCTGGATGCTGTCGTAGCTGGCATTGTTGTCGGTGGTTACAATACTGGTTTTGAGCCCCGTCTCAAACCGGGCACCTTTTTTCAGCGGATGCACATAATCAACGCGACCGCTATAAATGGTGATGTCTTGTGGCAACGCTCCCTGCAAGCTGTCTGGAATGCGAATGTTGTTACCATCGGCATTGAAATAGGTGTTCACCATGAACTGGCTGTTGGTAGAGGTGTAAGAAATATAATCAGCTTCCGCCGTGAGTTCTCTGCCCGCAGAATCGAACTGGGTACGGAAGTTCAGGTTGGTGCTAAAACTGTTCCAGCGACTGTCGTTAGTGACCAGGGCTTTTGTGACGCTTTCGAGGTCCTTTGCGGCAGATAGAATGTCTGTCCGGCTATCGTTGTCATTGGTGCTATTGCTGGTGAAAGCATTTACAACAATTCCAAAAATGGTTTTTTTATTGACAAAATAATC
>JAURWD010000169.1 GCA_030655145.1 Ferruginibacter sp. | reverse complement strand
ACGCGGCTTGCTGTTATCCCGTTGATCATTGTTATGGGTGTCGCATTATTTAAGGCGCACAATGCTCAATTTTTTGGTGATGGAGAAATGGCGGCAGTGTATCTCGCGGGATACATCACGTTGTTACTTTTGGGTCCGGGTCGGGTGAGCGTTGACAGTATGGTTGGAAAATAAGCAACTGCATTTTTATGTACACAACCACTACAGAAATAAGAATTCATTACGCCCTTACAGACCAGATGGGCGTTGTGTACCATGGCCATTATGCACAGTTTTATGAAATAGGCAGAGGTGAAGCGATCAGGGAGATTGGATATACCTATAAAGACATTGAGGCCATGGGGATCATCATGCCGGTAGTTGACATTCACAGCAGGTTTCTGCGCCCTGCAAAATATGATGACTTGATAACTGTCAAGACCACCTTGCGGGAATTACCTGCGCATCATAAAATTGTTTTTCATTCTGAAATTTATAATGAGGCTGGCGACCTATTGAATACAGGCGATGTAACCCTGTACTTTATGGAAGCGAAAGGCATGAAGCGATGTGAAATGCCGAAGGCATTAAAAGATAAACTCCAGAAATATTTCCCGGCAAAAGACTAAGCAAGTTTGCTCCTTATTTGAGCAGGTTTAAGATCTTCCACATTTTTTCCCGCACGGTACCTGGGCTTCCGTCAAAGTTATTTGCGATAAACGCGAAGGTATATTCTATGCCTGCAGCGCTTTTTACAAAGCCGGTATAACTTCGAACTCCACCGATGTAACCATCTTTCATCTTGATACCATTCATTTCAGGCAACCCTAAATAAAAAGAGGAGAACCAGTTTTGTTGTTTTGCATATTGCATAACGGTAACGAGTGCCTGCGCAGATACCCGGTTGGCCGGGGAAAGCCCACTTCCATCCACAATTTTTAAAGAAGCTTTATCAATTCCCCTCTTGCTCCAGAATTCCCTAATCACAGCAATGCCGGTATCTGTTGCTCCATAATTCTTTTGAGCAAAGGCAATGCTTTTCACAAATGCTTCCCCATACAGGTTGACGCTTCTTTTCAAAAACCAGTAGTTAATACTGTCGAGGGTCGGTGATTGAATGGAATAAAGGGGGGTTAGCTTTTGCGAAGGGATAATATTGCCTTCTTGCCGGGTAACGAGCTCGGAGGCCGCAAGTATTTTGGCTTGTTTTAAAAGCGAGCGGATGGTTGAGATCAATTGGTTTTCAGGATCAGGTAAAGACCCGGAGATCACAAAGTTTTGTGCACCTGCCGGAATGGTCCCACGGATGAAACCCTTAGTCGCATATGACGGCAAATAAATGTACGCATTGTCACCACTCCCCTTTTTACCCGTTGTCAGTTCATTGATCAGCGAAACACCTACTGGTTGCGGGTCTGTCTTCACCAACGATACTTTTTCGCCAGGTAAATCTCCCGAACGCAATGTAATGTCGTATTGATTTTCGCGCCAGTTTAAACTCATGGCCCCGGCGCCGTAATAATTTCCCATATCCTCCCAGGTCCAGCCATCTGGTGTCACGTTGGTATCCCAGCCTGTTGAAAGCGCATATACGTTACCGTTTATGCTGGTGATGCTTTTCTTCGCCAGGGCGGCCAGCAATCCATCCAATACCACCTTTTCTTTGGTTTGGTTCCACCGCCAGCTGCCAAGCGTGGGATCACCACTACCCTGGATGTACAGTGAGCCGTTGAGTACGCCGCCGGCAATCTCGCCACTGTAACTAAATTGAGTTTTGTAAGTGTATGATTTGCCAAAAAATTCGAAAGCGGCGGCGCTCGTGACCACTTTCTGACAACTTGCCGGTGAAAGTCCTACCTGGCTGTTTTTTTCAAAAATGAGTTTGCCGGTTTTTGTATCGGCTACACAGATCCCGACAATGGAGTGGCGAAATTGCTCGTCATTCTCCAGTTGTTTCAAGGCTGAGGATAATTTTTCGGCAACAGTTTGTGTAAAACCCTTGCTCATGGTACAGCAAAAGAGGGCAAAAAAGCATATTTTAAATCGCGAAAAAATCATCTCCAAAACTAAAAGATTAATTTCGGCGAATAAAAATTTTAACAGGCGGCAGTTTTATTTTCCAAATAAATAAAGAGTTTTTACCAGGTAGGAATCTCGGGCAGAGATTGATTCTTGATCCTCACGGGATACCACCTTCATCAATACAACAAGTTCAATGAAAACAACCCAGGCAAGCATTATCACCATCGGAGATGAACTTCTGATTGGCCAGGTGATTGATACCAACAGCGCGTGGATGGCGCAGCAATTGAATAAAGCCGGCATCCAGGTAAGTCGGCGTGTAGCCGTTGGCGATACCTGGGACGATATCTGGAGTGCCCTCAATGAAGAAAGTGCGCACAACGACATCATACTGATCACGGGTGGCCTCGGACCAACGGCCGATGACATTACAAAACCCTTGTTGTGTAAATATTTTGACGGCCACATGATCATCGACGAAGGGGCTTTGAAAAACGTGACGACAATTTTTGAAAAATTGAAGCGCCCGATGATTCCACGTAACCTTAAACAAGCAGAAGTGCCGGATACCTGCACCGTCATTCAAAATCACAATGGCACAGCGCCCGGCATGTGGTTTGAGAAAGCAGGTAAAATCTTTGTAAGTATGCCGGGCGTACCGCATGAAATGAAGGGGATGATGCAACACGATGTTATTCCGGGACTAACCCGGCATTTCAGTTTTCCCACCATCATTCACCGCACCTTGCTTACGTTTGGTGTAGGTGAAAGCTTTCTGGCGGATCTCATCAGCGATTTTGAAACCGCACTTCCCACTAATATCAAGCTGGCCTACCTGCCTAATTATGGAATGGTACGTCTCCGCTTAACCAGCATAGGATTTAATTCCGGGGAGATCGAAAGAGAAGTTGACCGGTTGTTCAGCCAATTGCAATCCCTGGTGCAGGAGCACCTTGTTACCAATGAAGATGAAACCTTGCGCCAGGTAGTTTCAAAACTCTTGATCTCGAAAAATAAAACCGTGTCAACCGCTGAAAGCTGCACCGGTGGTTATCTGGCTCACTTACTAACGGAAGAGGCCGGGGCGTCTGCTTATTTCAGCGGTAGCATCGTTAGTTATTCTTACCAGGCAAAGGAAGCCTTATTACAGGTGGACAAATTAGTTTTAGAATCAAAAGGAGCGGTGAGTGAAGAAGTAGTGAGACAAATGGCAGAAGGAGCTTTAAAAAATATCGGCACTGATTATACCATCGCCGTCTCTGGTGTCATGGGGCCAGGTGGCGGATTGCCCGATAAACCTGTCGGTACTGTTTGGATCGCTGTCGGTAACCTACAGAAAATTGAAAGTAAACAATTCCAATTTCGCTTCGACCGGCAACGGAATATTCACCTGACCGCCACCAGTGCACTTAACATGTTAAGGCAATTTATACTACGAGACGATGAGTCTTCCGGCAAAAAATCGATTAATTGGAAATAATTACCTTTGGAGCCGATTGCCTGCAAGGTGTTACCTCGCTCTGATTTAGTTCTATAAACTCAAACATCAAACATACATATGCCGTTAGTTGATCTGATTATGCCGAAACTTGGGGAAAGCATTATGGAAGCCACCATATTAAGATGGCATAAAAGGCCAGGTGATACCATCCAGGAAGACGAAACCGTTTTGGACATTGCGACAGATAAAGTTGACAGCGAGGTGCCATCAACGGCCGCCGGAGTCATCGAAGAAATATTGTACAATGAAAATGATGTGGTTCCAATCGGAGCCGTGATCGCCCGTATCAAAGTGGCAGCTGAGGCTGGTTTAAAACCGACAAACACAACTCCGGAGTATGAGGAAGCAAGTGTGGTAGAGGATATCCCATATCAACCAACCGCAGTTCATATCCCTACCCCGCAACCTGCGGGCGCTAACGTTATTCGTTTTTATTCTCCCCTGGTTTTAAATATCGCACAACAGGAAGGAATTGGTATGGCGGAGCTGGAAAAAATTCCTGGCACAGGCCAGGATGGTCGCGTTAGCAAGAAAGACATCCTGCAATATGTTGCAGACAGGAAAACCCAACAGCCACGCCAGGAAGCGTCCATTTATCAAAAGGCCCCGGAGGTGTCTGCACCGGCACAAACCAACGAGGTGGCAGTTTCAAATGGCATGCAACATCTACCGGTGGCGTATACGGGCAATGTAGAAGTAATAGAGATGGACCGTATGCGCAAGCTCATTGCGAAACATATGGTAGATAGCAAGAACGTGAGTGCTCACGTAACGAGTTTTGCGGAATGCGATGTAACCAACCTGGTTTTATGGCGCGAAAAAGTGAAGAAGGATTTTGAAAAACGCGAAAACGAAAAGATCACTTACACACCACTCTTTGTTGAAGCGATCGTAAAATGTATCAAGCGCTACCCCCTCCTCAGTAGTTCTGTTGACGGCGATCGGATCATCATAAAGAAAGACCTGAACATCGGCATGGCAACCGCCCTTCCAAATGGCAACCTCATTGTTCCTGTTATAAAGAATGCGGACCAACTGAACTTAACAGGTCTTACCAAACAGGTGAATGGGCTTGCAAATGCTGCCCGTACCGGGAAGCTGAGGCCTGATGATACCAATGGCGGCACATTTACCCTAACAAATGTCGGAACCTTCGGCAGCATCATGGGCACGCCTATCATCAATCAACCGCAGGTAGCGATCATGGCTGTGGGCGCCATAAAAAAACGTCCTATGGTTATAGAGACTCCGCAGGGAGATAGTATCGCCATTCGCCACATGATGTACATATCCTTAAGTTATGACCACCGCATCATCGATGGTGCGCTTGGAAGTACTTTTTTAAACGCGGTTTCGAAAGAACTGGAAAACTTTGACATTAACCGTTCTATTTAAAATAGCTGTTTTTTTAACTGCGGACAGGCCAGGGCGTTATCCTTCGTTCATTACTAATCTGGAAAGGTTTTGTGGAATTTCTCTTTGCTTACATCTATGGAGTATAGCTGATCCATTTTGAATACCGACAAGTACAAACATATTGACGATAACCAGCTGTTACAATATTTTTATTCCGATAAAAATAATGAGTGGCTGGGCATTTTGTTGCAACGCTATACATTGTTGTTGTTTGGCGTTTGTATGAAATACCTCAAAAATGAAGAAGAGGCAAAAGATTGCGTGCAACAGGTTTTCCTGAAGTCGATCACGGAGCTACATAAATACAAGGTCGATTATTTTAAAAGTTGGGTGTATATGGTGGCTAAAAATCATTGCCTGATGAGATTACGCGACAAAGGCAAACACCCGGTTGAGATCACGGAACGAATACTCGAAACGCCCTCAGACCCTGAAGACAAAAAAAAGCACGAAGAGAAAGATATCGCATTGACCCAGATGGCTAGTGCCCTGCAACAGCTGAACCAGGAACAGTTGCAATGTGTAACTTTGTTTTACCTGGAGAAAAAAAGTTACCAGGACATTTCAGCACAAACAGGCTACACACTTCTCCAGGTTAAAAGCCATATTCAAAACGGTAAACGCAATTTAAAACTGATGCTCGAACGATCACAGAAAAATGGACAATGATCTGAAAGACATATTATCCAACAGTAACAAAGACATCGATAACCAGAAGTTGATGGATTATCTCATGAACCAACTGTCCAAAAAAGACAGTCACGACCTGGAGCAGGATATGGCAGCCGATGAGTTTTTGAATGATGCGGTGGAAGGTTTACAAAAGTTGAATAATAAAAAAGACGTGCAGGCCTATGTAGATCAATTGAACATGGATCTGCAAAAACAAACTGCAAAAAACAAAAAGCGGAAAGAAAAAAGAAAACTCAAAGACCAACCCTTTTTATACATCTCCATAATCATTATTTTACTCTTAGTGGTGATCAGTTTCTTCGTGATCCGAAAAAGGATCCATGCAAAGAAAAATGCAGGCAGTTCAGCGATAACGCTTGTTGCGCCTCCCACCAATAAATAAAACTTCCAGGTAAAACAAAACCCCCGATTGCGGAGGTTCGTTTTTAATATTAATCTGTGCGATTATTTATTTCCTAAGCTGTCAACTTTAACAGGAATAGTATCTGTCATCGGTTTCGACATGGTATCAACTTTCATTGCATTCGCAGCATTGATAGAATCAGCTACGGCAGCGGCGCGGGTTGAATCAGCGTCGGTAATACTCGTAGTCGTTTCTTCGCTATCATTGCAAGAAGCCAGCATGGCTGTTACAGCCAGGATTCCAAATAGTTTTTTCATCGTTTTGTTTTGGTTTTTAAAATTTGCACAAAATACCGTTAATCGGCCTTATAATTAATTTCCCGTGAAACGGGTAAAGGCTAATAATATTGTTAAGGCAGCTGGCTATTTCTTCCGGAAGAAGATCCTCACCGGAACACCGGTCAATTTGAAGTTCTGTCTTAGTTGATTTTCCAGGTAATTTTTGTACGGCGTTTTAATATCGTCCGGGTAATTACAGAAAAACGCAAATGAAGGCACTACTACCGGCAATTGAGTAACGTATTTAATCTTAACCTGGTTGCCTCTCACAACTGGCGCATGATAAGCTTCAATTGCTTTCAGCATCACATCATTCAGTTTCGACGTAGCGATCTTTTGCTTCCTGTTATCATACACTTCCAGGGCGATCTCCATTGCTTTAAAGATCCTGGTCTTTTCTGTTGCAGAAATAAACAAGATCGGAAGGTCAGAAAAAGGAGCAAATCTTTTTTTCAGTTCCTGCTCATAATCCCGGGCCGTGTTGGTTTCTTTTGGCATCAGGTCCCATTTGTTTACCAGCACCACCATTCCTTTGCCTTTCTTCACGGCCATTGCGAAAATTGTTAGGTCCTGTGCACTTAGTCCTTTTTCCGCATCCAATAACAACATACAAACATCGGCCTCATCGACCGCTTTCACGGCTCGGATCACGGAGTAAAATTCAAGGTCTTCATTCACCTTTGCTTTACGCCGGATACCTGCTGTATCAATTAAAATAAATTCTTTATTAAAAAGGTTGTAATGGGTGTGAATGGTATCACGGGTAGTACCCGCGATATCGCTAACGATTGTACGCTCCTGCCCTGTGAGCGAGTTCAATAAAGAGGATTTTCCAACATTGGGTTGCCCGATGATGGCAAATTTTGGGAGGCCAGTTAAGTCCTGCTCTTCGTTATCATTAAAGATCAACTCGGTTATTTCATCTAACAGATCACCGGTACCAGTACCGCTAATAGAAGATAAAAAGTGGATCTTATCGAATCCAAGGCTATAAAACTCGGAGGCTTCCAATAAACGATCATGGTTATCAACTTTATTTACGACAAGAAAAACAGGCTTGGTTGTTTTGCGCAACAACTGGGTCATTGATTCATCCAGGTCGGTTATACCCGTGGCAACATCAACCATAAATACAATTGCGTCTGCCTCCTCTAAGGCGATCAATACTTGTTTGCGAATTTCTCTTTCAAAAATATCCGTACTCTTCGGTACAAATCCCCCTGTGTCGATCACGTTGAAAGATTTACCATTCCATTCGGCAACACCATACTGCCGGTCGCGGGTAACCCCGCTCACATCATCTACGATCGCTTTGCGTTGTTCCAGCATCCTGTTAAAAAAGGTGCTCTTTCCGACATTTGGCCTGCCTACTATTGCTACTGTAAAACTCATAACCCCGTCTCCCGCAGGAGAACTTTATTTTATCGTTTATAAAAATGCTAGTATCCGTATTCCTTTAACTGCAGCTCGTTGTCGCGCCATTTCGGGCGCACCTTTACGAACAACTCGAGGAAAATTTTATTGCCTAAAAATTCTTCAATGTCTTTGCGGGCCATTGTGCCTAATTGTTTGATCATCTTGCCACCTTCTCCTAAAATAATTCCCTTCTGCGTGTCCCGTTGCACAATGATATCTGCACCAATCTTTATGAGTGTAGTTTTCTCTTTGAATTCATGCACCAATACCGTTGCGTGGTATGGTATTTCTTCTCCGTAAAGCAAAAAGATCTTCTCCCGGATCAATTCACTCACAAAGAATTTTGTTGGCAGATCACTGATGTCATCACCTTCATAAAAAGGTACGCCCTCTGGCAACAGGCCGATGATCACCTGGAGTAATTCTTCGACCCCCCTTTTCTTTAATGCTGAAATCACCACCACATCTTTGCAATACGATTGTTGTTTGTAAAAAGCTGTCGCTTTGCTGATGTCTTCTGCGCTGACAGCGTCAGACTTATTTAGAATTACCAGGGCCGGAGCTTTCAAATTCAGGAAGGTAAAAATTGCGTTACTCTCATCGGGATTTTCGCGTGCATCAGCAATGAGCAAGGCAAGGTCGGCATCTTCGAGGCTTCCCTTAACTGCCTGCATCATTTTTTCATGGAGCTTGTATTTCGGCTCTATGATGCCTGGTGTATCTGAAAAAATAATTTGATATCCCGGGTCGGTAAGAATTGCCTTGATCCGATGCCTGGTTGTCTGAACCTTGTGTGAAACGATCGCGAGCTTCTCGCCCATCAGGGCATTGAGTAAGGTGCTTTTTCCCGCATTGGGCTTCCCAAAAATATTAACGAAACCAACTTTCATGTTTATGATCTTGAATAGCAGGAGGCGTAGGACTTGATTACCGGGAATGGAGAAGAAGGAAGAAGGTAGTCAAATTCATTAGCTGTTAAACCTGCTAAGAATAAAGTTCAGCATCTGCTGAATGGCTTAAAATTAAAATGGGCTCAAATGAGCCACATTTTATTTGGTTGCGAAGAGAGGGATCGAACCTCTGACCTTCGGGTTATGAGCCCGACGAGCTACCGCTGCTCTACTTCGCGGTGCAAAAGTAATGGTTTACACAATTGCTGCCAAATAATATATATTCGTTTTGAAAATTATTTTTTTTATGCCTGCTAACCGAAACCTGATCAACCCGCTTTTTATCCTTTTTCTTATTTGCACCGGGTGCAGCAATAAATCAAAACAGCAGGAAGACAGCATCTACAGCCGCCACTTGCAGGAGCATATAAAACTTACTATTCTAAACACACCGCTTCCCGAGGACAAGTCAAAGCTAAACCTGCTGCTGATCAACGATGGCCAGGATATTCCGCAGCTGCGCCTGCAAAAAACGCTGGACAGCCTGTTCGACAAGGGACTGATCAATCCCGTGATCGTAGTGGGTATCCATGCCAACAACCGACTTCAGGAGTATGGCATTGCCGGTTCTCCTGATCATAAGAAAAATGGCAGTAGGGCAGATAAATACAACGCTTTTGTAGACAATGAACTGTATGCTTTTGTGAAAAAGAAAGTTGGGGTGCGCAAGTTCAATTCCGTGGTGATCGCTGGCTGCTCACTTGGTGGGCTCTCAGCCATGGACATAGCCTGGAACAATGCTGATAAGATCGACAAGGTTGGTGTTTTCTCCGGTTCATTCTGGATGCGGGATGTTGATCTGAAAGATAGCAGTTACTCCGACGAGCGGAATCGGATTCTATTGAATAAGATCAAAACCTCCCGCAAAAAACCGACTTTAAAGTATTGGTTTTATGCCGGCGACCAGGAAGAAACCTCAGACCGGGACAAGGATGGCATCATCGACGTGGTGGATGACACGCGTGACCTGGTGACGATCCTGAAAAATAAAAACATTGCTGCAAAAGCAGATATCGTCTACAACGAATCTTCTTCCGGTACACATGATTATAAAACCTGGAGCCGTGAATTGCCGGCGTTTCTCACCTGGGCATTTGGCCGTTAAGTGTATTCTATTGGTGGCACAAAAAAAATCTCCCCGCAGGGAGATCTCAAATTTTTTTTTTAGAAAAGCCTACCCTCTCTTGGACACACTGCTTGCGCCACTGGCCTGCTTGTCTTTGATAACTGCGTTACCGCGATAAGAAATGTCACTTGCCCCGCTGGCATGCGCACTGATCTCTTTGTTGACAGTGATATTGATATCGGAAGCTCCAGATGCTTTTGCAGTACAGGTTTCAGTAACAAGGTCGTAGCCCTTAACATCACTTGCACCGGTTGACTGAACAGAAAGATTTTTTGCCTTCCCGCTAATGCGGGCATCTGAGGCGCCGTTTAAATCGATGGTGAGTTCTTCAACTTCCACAGCACCTTTAAAATCACTGGCCCCGCTAAAATCAATCTCAAGAGATCTTGAAGTGATTGCCCCGGCCACCTGCACATCGCAGGCTCCGCTTGCTTCAAGCTTTTCAAGTGTTTTGAAAGATACATAGGCTTTTAATTTTTTATCTCCCGACACCCAGTTCTTGCCTCCGTCGTAATAAATTTTCAGCGTGTTGTTTTCGACAACCGTCTTGATATTATCGCGAAATTTTTCCGTGGTAGCGCTCACCGCAACTGACTCCGACTCGTATTGTGATAAATAGAGGTCGATGCCGCCACTGATCTTTATTTTATTGAAACTTCCGCTGATGGTTCGTGGTGAAGCATTCGGATCATTGATCACTGATTTCTGCGCAATCGCCGAAACCGAAACAACGAAAACGGCTATTGATAAAAGAAGTTTTTTCATGACTGGTAATTGAGTATGCTAATTTATTAATGGGTTATCCTTTTTTTACATTGCCCCCGCTGCTAACATCCATGTCGCGGATCACACCGTTGCCTTTGTATCTTACTCCACCACCGCTACTGGCTCTTACGGTTAATTCTTTATTTACATTGATGCGAACTCCTGCACCGCTCGACGCTTCAGCATCACAAAAGTCAACCACAAGATCATAGCCTTTGAAAATCGCTCCGCTGCTTACATCGACTTTAAGTTTGCCTGATTTGCCGGTCATGTTTACCTCGGCACCACTGCTGCTCGAAACATCCAGGGCATTCACATCCACCTGGCCTTCAAATCTTGATCCGCTGGTGAACGAGGTCTCCAAATTTTCGCTGGTTAAAATGCTTTTCATTGTAACATGTGCGCCCCCGGATGCTTTCAGTTTTTGCAAGGTTTTGAAAGACACGTAAGCTTTCAATTTGCGGCGGTCATTTGTATTCCAATTGATACCCTTGTTATCAAAATAAATTTTAAGAGTTCCATTGTCGACCTCCGTTTTATAGCGTTCAAGATATTTATTTTCGGAAGCACTGATGGCAATGGATTCCTCATTACCCTGTGTTAAATATAGCTCTATACCATCTGAAACCTGTATGGCAGAAAAACTTCCATTGAGGCTACGTTTTTGAACATTGGGATCATTGATGACGGCGTCATTCTGCGCAAAAGCGCCAATACTGAGCAAAAGAAGAAAAGATAGAAGTGTTTGTTTCATGGCTATAATTTTTTGTGATACGGTTGAGAAAAAGGTTTTGTTACACATCGCTCAAAATATTTTTAAACTCCCCTATCTTTGCCGCATAAATAATCGTTCTTATTAATCGTCTGAATTTCCGGGGTGTTCCGATTTAACAAAAATCGTGACTGAGATGATACCCGTTTAACCTGATCAGGATAATGCCTGCGAAGGGAGAAATGCAAGTGCCCGCATTGGGCGACCTGGCACCCGCCATTCTCTTCCCCGGATCTTTCAGCATAAACCGTTTTACATGAAACCAGTTTTATGCTTTGTGTTATTGCTATGTTTCCTAGGTGGAGCAGCACAGGAAAAAAATCAATTTAATGACACCTTTTTTCTTCAACCCATTGAAGTAACAGCCATTCGTGCAGGTGATAAAGCCCCGTTTGCCAAAACCAATCTTACCAGGAAGGACATCGCAAAAAATAACCTCGGGCAGGATCTACCCTACCTCCTCAACCAAACTCCATCTGTGGTGATTAATTCAGATGCAGGAAACGGAGTGGGCTACACCGGTATTCGCATCCGCGGTTCTGACGCTACCAGGATAAACGTGACCTTAAACGGTATCCCCTACAATGACGCAGAAAGCCAGGGTAGTTTTTTCGTAAACATTCCCGATTTCGCTTCATCTGCAAACAGCATACAAGTGCAACGCGGTATTGGTACCAGTAGTAACGGAGCCGGTGCTTTTGGTGCCACCCTGAACCTATCTACCAATGAAGTAACTGACTCATTTTATACCGAACTAAATAATAGTTACGGTTCTTTCAACACCTGGAAAAATACGCTTCGCGTAGGAAGTGGCATCATCGCAAACCATTTTACCATTGACGCCAGGTTAAGCAGGATCGGCAGTGATGGCTTTGTCGACAGGGCTGCTTCAAATCTCAAATCCGGGTACCTCAGTCTTGCCTATCTCAATGATAAAAACTCTCTTCGCTTCAATATTTTTTCCGGGAAAGAAAAGACGTACCAGTCCTGGAACGGCATTCCTCAAAGCATGCTTAACACAGACCGTACCTTTAACTCTGCGGGAACAGAACGTCCCGGAACTCCCTATGACAACGAAACGGATAACTATACCCAGACCCATTTCCAGCTATTCTACAATCACCAGTTCAATAAATATTGGAAGGCCAACATCGCAGGCTTCCTGACTAAGGGTGCCGGTTACTATGAGCAATACAAAGCAGGCGAATCGTTTAGTGATTACGGTTTGCCTGACTATGACGATGGTGGCACGGTGATCACTGAAACTGACCTCGTCCGCAGGCTTTGGCTGGACAATAAATTTTACGGAACCATTTTCTCGCTTCAACACCAGAAAAACAGTACCCAGCTAACCTTTGGCGGAAGCTGGAACCAGTATGATGGACAACATTTTGGTGAAATAAAATGGGCAACGGTAGCAAATTCCATCCCTGCTAATTACAGGTGGTATGATTTGCCCGCGACGAAAAAAGACCTTTCTGTTTACACCAAGTGGAGCCAACAAATCACGAGTCGGTTACAGAGCTTTGTTGATCTGCAATACCGCAACGTACAATATGATCTCGCAGGCTTCAGGGACAACCCCGCTTTGATGGTAAATAAGTCCTATTCTTTTTTCAATCCAAAATTTGGGTTGACATATTCTAACAACGGTTGGCAGGCGTTTCTGTCGTACGCACTTGGGGCCAAAGAACCTAACCGGGATGATTTTGAAGCCGGCGCTACCCTGCAACCTAAACCGGAAAAGTTACAGGACCTGGAACTGGGGATTGAAAAAAAGACAGCAAGATTCTCGTACGGGCTTACCGGGTATTACATGCGGTACAAAGATCAACTGGTGCTTACCGGACAGATCAATGATGTAGGAGCCTACACCCGCACAAACATCAAAGACAGCTACAGGGCAGGTGTAGAATTACAGGGTACAGCAACCATAAATAAGTGTTTTAAAATTGCCGCTAACCTTGCTTTAAGCGAAAACAAGACCAACAATTTTACAGAGTACATCGACGATTACGACAATGGCGGTCAACTTACAAAACAATATGGCAAACCGGATATTGCATTTTCCCCGGCGGTTGTAGGCGGAGCCACCTTATCAGTGGCACCATTTCGAAATGCAGAGATCAGTTTTTTAAGCAAGTATGTGGGAAGACAATACCTCGACAATACTTCACAGAAAAGCAGGAGCCTTGATCCCTATTTTGTTCAGGACCTACGCCTCTCCTATTCTGTAGCACCGAAGTATTTTAAAGCGATCGATTTTATCCTGCAACTGAACAATGTTTTCGACAACCAGTACGAAGCGAATGGGTATACTTTCAGTTATGTGTATGGTGGAATGACAACGGAAAATTATTATTTCCCAATGGCACCTTTCAATATAATGGCGGGAGTGAACATCAGGTTCTAGACATTTGATCAAATAGAAAATGCCACCAGCTAAACAACTGGTGGCATTTTTTTGACCATCGCTGGCTTATCCTTTAAACCGGTCCTGCCAGTCAAGCATGCCCCCGGTTAAATTTTTAACATTGGTAAAACCTGCAGCTTCTAAAATAAGGCAAGCCTGTCCGCTCCGGTTGCCGCTGCGGCAATACACGACCACTTCCTCATCTTTCCAATCTTCAATGTCATCAAGCTGCATTGACTGAATTTTTCCGAGTGGCACGAGTGTACCCCCGATATTGAATTCGGAATTTTCATGCGGTTCCCTCACATCGAGGATGTGCAAGGCTTCGCCTGCATCCAGGCGCTGTTTCAATTGTTCCGTAGTAATTGTTGTCATAATGAATCTTTTTTAGTGGTGGTAGTTACAGAGTCTCTTGGCGTTTGTAAGACCGGTGATAGATACAGGTCCATCAACTGCCCGGAACGAATATATTGTGCCCGTCTTTCTTCATTATAGCGTGGCGGAGTTTGGCGATATACAAATGCCGCTGCGGTGTCCCGCACATCGGCATCGGCGATGACGGCTCCAATGATGATCCCGCTTTGTTCCAGTTGTGCCTTGGCTTGAACATAGGTTAAACCCAGGAGATCAGGAACCATCATCTGCACTTCATTTAGGCCGCCGGCAATGACGAGCGATATCTTGCTTCCCCACCGCACTTTTGCACCGGGATCAATCCTGCTTCCATTGTATTTTTGTTCAAGTATGGAGCCTTTCATAAAGTCGGCCTTATAAGAAGTGTCCCCGAGGCGAAGATGATTTCGCTGTAACAATTCCATGGCAAACATCAGGCTCTTTCCTTCTAACTGCGGCATGGCAATCATGGGTGGGACATACCGGTTCACGGTGAGATACACAGTGCGATTAACCTTAACCGTTGCATCGGCATCGGGCAATTGTTTTAGCACGATCCCACGCGGCATTGAATCGGTATAAATCGAATCCTGGATGACCACATCGAAACCTTT